>JAEDNC010000024.1 GCA_016302705.1 Bacilli bacterium
CTAATCAACTTATATTTATATAAAACACTCACTCACAAACTAACCCAGAACTCATTTTAACTATCCAAACAAACTTCACATCAAACCAAACTCACATAAACTAACAAATACTTACTTACTTAATTAAAACGCCCCAAAACACACACCGCCCGGCCTCTCAAAAAAAGCACAAAAGGCCCGCTCCCAAAACTTCATCGTCATAGCATAATTATGAATGGAGATTTTCAGACAAAACAGAATAAACTGCCTTAGACAACCACAAAATTCCCCCGAAATTTGTACCAGTGTACTACAATGAAACGGGGGTTTTATTATGATATATAATGCTCAGTGGAGAACCTTAATTAACACCCTGCCTGAAAGAAAAGCCACTTTACAGGTGGCGAGTTGAGTCCTTGCTAGCAATTAATTGGTTTTAATTTAACCAAAAAAAGAAGTTGGTTATTACTTAGGAGTTATAGATAACCACTATTAGAGAAAACTGATATCAACAAATGCTTTTTAGTTTTATTTGATTTAGTCAATAATGCTGGCCATGCTTTATCTGAAACTAAATCCAAAGGTAAGAGTGGATTCATATTATTTGCCAAAAGATAGCAAAAAAACGAATATTTGCGCTATTAACTTTGGGAAATTGTCTATTTGTGGTAATATCTATTAAGATAAAAATGATTTCGAAAACAACATATATTAAGGATACTAAAAACCTCACAAGCTTATTACCATCAGTGCGATATACTGCTCCAAAGTATATATATTTAGCTATGGCAAATGCCCGTTGCCCGAAAGCGGAGTTATATATCAAAGAAGGGGATCATGTAAATGCTTACCAAGTTATTGGCGTTCGTCATGGACCATTTTTTGAACAACCAATTCATTCCAGTTGCTCTGGAAAATTTGTTGGATTAGAAAAGCATTATCACCGTAATGGAAAACTTTCTGATTTCGTTAAGATTGAAAATGATTTTCAAGATACATTTGATCCATCTATTAAAGAGAGAACTCCAGAAGAGATTGCTTCTTTAACAAAAGAACAAATGACCGAAATTATTCGAGACGCCGCAAATGTGGGATTAGGTGGTTCATCTTTCCCTTCATATATTAAGTTCCAAACAAATAAACCAATTAACATGCTTTTAGTTAACGGTATTGAATGTGAACCATATATTACCGCTGACCATAGATTGATGCTTGAATTCCCATATCGAGTGATACACGGAATTCTTTATGTCATGCAAGCATTCGGATGCAAGCACGCAAAAATATGTATTAAATCAAAATATAAGGATATTAAAGAAACATACACTCAAGTTCTAAAAGAGTTTGAAGGTAGTGGCATTGAGATTTGTTGTGTCAAAAATTATTATCCTCAAGGATGGGAAGTAGCGATGATTAAAGAAGCTACTGGCATCCAACTTAATCCAGGCGAACTTCCTACTAATCGTGGAATTATTAACTTCAATGTTTCAACGATGGTGGGTATCTATAAGGCTATTAGATATAACATGCCAGTCATTAAAAGACATATCACAATTACTGGTGATGGTATCAAATATCCAAAGAACTTTAGAGTGCTTGTTGGCACTCCTTTGAGAGATTTAATTCCTCTATGTGGAGGATATAAAAATCCAGAAAAACCAAAAATCTTTATTATGGGCGGACCAATGATGGGTGCTTCTGTTCCTAGTGATGATGTTATTGTCACTAAAACTGTTACCTCAATCATTGTCTTAGATAAAGAAGAACACAAAGAAGAACCATGTGTGAGATGTGGTAGTTGTGTTTTAACTTGCCCAGTTCATCTTGAACCAGTTCAAATCATGAATGCGGTAAAGACTTTAGACAAAGAAAGAATTAAAAAACTCAATCCAACCCGTTGTATTGAATGTGGACTATGCACATATACATGCACTTCAAAGATTCATGTTACTGATTACATCAGAAAGGCTAAATTGATCGCTAAGTTATGATTATTACTAAAGAGACTTCGCCATACTTAAGAAGAAAAGCCGATGTTAAAAGGATGATGCTAGATGTCTTAATTGCTCTAGCCCCAACATTAATCTTTTCTTTTGTCGTTTTCCCTATTCATACCTTAGTGGATTTAGCAATTTCTTCTTCGATCATGCTTATAGCAGAATTCATCTTTGTCGGCTTAAAGAATATGATGCCTAAAGATGGAGAAAAGCATACATTTAAAGAGAAATTTGAACATTCCTATAAAGGAAAATACGGAATTAACAATATTATTCCACCTCTTATCAGTGCAGTTATATTTACTTTAGCAATGCCTGCAGGTGCTCCAATATATTCTGTTATTCTTGGTTCATTATTTGGCATTGTCTTTGGAAAACTCGTCTTTGGTGGGCTTGGCAATAACATCTTTAATCCAGCGGTTGTTGGACAATTATTTGCAAAATTATGTTTTGGTTCTCAATACACTCAAGTCGACACATGGTATTACACGATTCCAGATGTCGCTAGTGGGGCAACTCCTTTAGGAGTCACTCCAATAAGCAATGTTTCAAGTTATCAATTACTTGATATGTTCTTAGGTAGAATTCCAGGAACATTAGGAGAAGTATATAAGATTACTATCATCATTGGATTGGTCTATCTTCTAGTTAGAAGAAGTATCGATTACCGTATTGTTGCTTCCTATTTAGGAACAGTAGCATTTATCGCTTTGGTTGGCGGATTAACTCTTTATTCATTAGACAAGTCTATCAATCCGTTTGTATTTGCTACTTATCACTTATTAGCAGGTGGTGTCTTATTTGGTGCGACATTTATGCTTACCGATCCAGTAACTAGTCCGATTAATTCCCCTAGTAGAATTCTATACGGCATGATTGCGGCAGTAGTGACAATGTTTATTCGTTTCTTTGCGGCCCTTCCAGAAGGAGTAGGATTCTCAATCTTAATCGCTAACATGTTAGCCTGTGTTTTAGATCACTATGAATGGAGTTCTTCTAGATATACATGGAAGAAGATTTTAGCAATGGGACTAATTGTCTTTTTATCCGGTTTAGTGGTCTTCTTATATTTTAGATTTAATGAGGGGGTAGTGCTTTATGCATAACATGAAGAAATATCTCCTTACTGCGATGACTTTAGGAGTGATTGCCGCTAGTAGTGCAGCTATCATTGGATTAACTAACTTAATCACTAAAGATAAGATTTTAGAAAACGAAGCTAACAAAGTTAAAGATGGTATTGTTACTTTATTTGGTAGTGAAGCAGAAATCAAAAAAGAGCAAAGTATCACCGACTATAAATATGTTAACTATGCTTATACAATTACTAACGCGACTAGTACATTAGATGCTTATGCATTTAAAACCACTGGATCAAATTCATATGGAAAGATTTCTTTACTTATTGGATTTAAGAAAGTGGCCACTGATTATAAATTTGAAGCAGTGTCTATCATTGTTGATGAACAGACATTTGCCTCAACGTTAGAAGATAACTACATTTCTACAATTAACGATGGAAGTCGTAATATCGATGATGTTACTTGTGGGGCAACTTATGGTGCAACTTTAGTGAGAGACATGATTAAAGATGCTCAAAGTGTGATTTCTTCTGGAATACTTGAGGGATAGATATGGCAAAAGAAAAGGGACACACAAAGTTAAATCTTCTTAAAGGCATAGTGATTGAGAATCCATTATTTGTTTCAATTCTTGGTACTTGTCCTGCTTTAGCGACTACTAAAAGTATTGAAGCTGCGATTGGAATGGGAATTCTCTTCTCAATCGTTTTGATTTGCTCTAACGTTCTTATTTCTTTATTAAGAAAACTTATTCCTGAAGAAATTAGAACTCCTTCATATATTGTCGTTATTGCGACATTTGTAACGATGGTCAAAATGTTAGCAAACGCATTCTTGCCAGAATTATATTCAACCTTAGGAGTCTTTATTTCTCTTATCGTTGTTAACTGTATTGTTTTAGGAAGAGCAGAAGCATATGCCTCTAAAAACAATGTTTTTGATTCTTTTATCGACGCTTTAGGAATGGGGGTTGGATATACCTTAGCCCTCATTTTAATGGCTTTCTTTAGGGAATTTTTAGGAACTGGTGGATTTACTATTGGTAAGGTTCTCCCTATCGTTCCTCAAGCCATGACACTTCAAATCATTCCTAAAGGATATGAGATTTCTTTGTTCCAAACTCCTGCTGGAGCCTTTATTGTCTTCGGTTGCATTTTAGCGGTCATTGCCTTTATCAATAACCGTAAAAATGAACTCAAGACTAATTTAGAAAGAAAAGAAAAGATTAGAAAACTTAATGAAGCAAAGGCCGCTGCCGCTAAAGCTAATAATGGAGGTAAGAAATAATGAATAACATCATTGCCTTCCTTTTAGCAATCTTATCAAGCATGCTAATTGATAATGTTGTTTTATCTAGATTCTATGGTATCTGTCCATTCTTAGGCGTTTCTAAGAAAGTTAAATCATCTTTAGGCATGGGAGTTGCTGTTGTCTTTGTTATTGTTTTAGCAACTCTAATTTGTTGGCCGTTATACAACTATGTTTTAGTCCCTGCTGGTATTCCATATTTAGATACAGTTGCCTATATCCTAGTTATCGCTTCTTTAGTCCAACTAGTGGGATTATTTATCAAGAAATATTCTCCATCTTTATATAAATCACTCGGTATTTATTTACCTTTAATTACTACAAACTGTGCAGTTTTAGGTGTTGCTCAATCTAACACTGATCAAGGATTAACATTTGTTGCTTCTTTAGCTAACGCTTTAGGAACTTCACTCGGTTTCTTAATGATTATTGTTGTCTTTAGCTGTATTAGAGTGAGACTTGAAAGCGCGAATGTCCCTAAAGCATTTAAAGGGCTTCCAATTGCTTTAATTACCGCAGCGTTAATGGCGATTGCCTTTATGGGATTACAAGGATTATTCTCAGGAGTTAACTTATGAGTCAAACTGGGTACTTAATTCTTGCTATCTCTATCTTAGTCATCTTGTTAGCGGTCTTTATCGTCTCTTTTGTATTATACAAAAGAACACCGGCCCCTAAAGGATGTGAAAACATTATAATTAGTGAAGAGAATTGTTCTTCTTGTTCTAAACACAAAGAATGTTCTTTCTATCACAGCGAAGGAGAATAGATTATGGAAATCTTATGGGCAGTCTTAATTCTTCTTGGCGTTGGCCTTATCTTAGGGTTTGGTTTAGCTATTGCCGCAAAAATCCTTCACGTAAAAGAAGATGAAAGAATTGAAGAAGTCGCGAAAAGACTTCCTAATTATAACTGCGGTAGCTGCGGCTATGCAGGATGTCACGATATGGCAGAGGCCATTGTTTCTGGTAAAGAAGAAAACCTTAAAAAATGTAAACCTGGCAAAGAAGACCTTAATTTTAAACCAATTATTGAATATTTAAACGAGCATCCAAACGAAGATGGCAGTAAAATAAAAGCACATCTATAATATGAAAGCTCGAAAACTTCTACCTTTATTGTTAGTTTCTATATTAACTTCCTGTTCCACTGATTATTCGGACAGGATTTTTGCTTTTGATACCTATATCAACATTAATATAGCCTCTAAAACTCAAGAAGTTGTGGGCAATGTCAAAGATATTATTAAACGTTTTGATATTCTTTCTGATAACTATTTAGAAAGAACAGAAAATAACGTTTATACGATTAACCATACGAGTGAGCCTGTTGAAATAGACGAAGCCCTTGGGGATTTACTTATGGTTTCTCAACACGTAAGTAATGAAGGGGCAAAATATTTTTCAATGTTCACTGGATCTTTATCAAAAAAATGGAAAGAAAGCCTTGCTAAAGGTGAAGTGTTATCTAATGAAGTTATCCAAGAAGAGTTAGAAAAAATAAATAACACTTCTTTAACTATATCTTTAGATAAGAAGCGTGTTCAAAAAACGGGTGAGGCAGAAATTGATTTAGGTGGCATTGTTAAAGGATACATGCTTGATTATGTGAAAACATATCTTGAAACAGTGAACAATCTTGAATATTACTTAATTAACGCGGGTGCTTCTTCAATACTTCTCGGAGAGAAAAAGAGTAATGATGGCTATTACATAGTGGGATTAAATGATATTCCTAACTCATATATTAAGCTCAAGAATTGCTTCTTTTCCGCAAGTGGAAATCTTGAACAAGGTGTGACAATTGGAGATGTAACTTATTCTCATATTGTTAATCCTTTTACTGGTAGTGCACTAACTCAATATGACACGGTTAGAGTGGTAACTGAGACTGGATATTTAGGAGACACTTTATCAACTTCTTTAATGCTTTCTTCCTTAGAAGAGATTAAAAAAGTAGAGAAAGATCTCAACATCCAAGTGATTGTGAGTAAAGACAATCAAATCGTCTATAAATCTGATTCATTAGAGGTATATACGAGATGATAGATAAAAAGAAATTAAGAAATGATTTAATCCTTATTGGTTCACTTTTATTAGTGACTATTACCGCGTTAATAACAATTAACGTTATTTCAAAAAATAAAAATACATCAAATCTAATTGCTACTGTATCGGTACAAAACACAGTAGTGGAAGTTGTTGATTTATCAAAAAGAGAAGACAAACATTACTATGTAGAAGGATTACATGGACAAGTCCATATCCACACGAAAGATGGAGTGATTGCTATTTTAGAATCTAATTGCCCTCATCAAGACTGTGTTCATATGGGCTATGTTTCTGATACATTTCACCCAATTATCTGCGCATATAATGCAGTTTATATCACTATCGGAGTAAGTCCTAACGACGTGGATGCATAATTATGAAAAAGATTAGTGTTCATAAATTAGCTTTATTAGGAATACTTACTGCAGGAGCAATAGTCATTGGTATTGTTGAGTCCTTCATTCCTTCTATTGGTATTCCAGGAGTTAAGCTAGGTCTAGCCAATATTGTGATACTAATTATCCTTTATGAATTAGGAATCTTAGAGGCAATTTTAGTGGATCTCTTGCGTGTTTTAGTAGTGGGCTTAATTAGAGGGACATTCCTTTCTATGGGATTCTTAATGTCTTTAACAGGGGCAGTTTTCTCGATTGGAATAATGATACTATTTTATCTACTAATTAAGAAATTTTCTATCGTTGGTGTCTCTGTTATTGGAGCGGTATTTCATGTGATTGGGCAAATCTTAATTGCGATGATATATTTAGGAACAGTGTATGTTGTTTATTATCTTCCAATCATCTTGGTCTCATCAGTTATCACCGGAGTTTTAGTAGGATTAGTGGCTCAGTTAGTGATTAGAACTGGAGTCATTAAGAAGCAAAAAGAAAGATATAAATTTTGAATATTAAGGTCAAAAAATGTTTGAAATATGAAATCAAATATTTTTTTTATAAAAATTTAGAAAAAGTAAGTTAAATAATAATTGACTTAGATTAATAAACAATAAATCTAGTGAAAACATAATGGATTTTAAGGTTAAAACATGTAATTGGTTGTTTTTCTTGTTACCGGTGTTCTCTATATTCAATAGAGTTGCACTCTAAGCAATCTAGTTTTATAATTTTTCTCAAGAAAGTTATCGTTGGTATAACTAACTATTTGAAAAAGTAGGTATAGCTTATGAAGAAAAAAATTTTATTTATGGGTTTTTTGCCTGTTTTCGCTATGGCTGGATGTATCGCTCTTGGAAGCTTAGAACCATATGTTCACAATATGGAAACTCAAGCTGCTGAAGAAGACGACCCTAACCAATACGATTACTGGTTAAACAGCATTTCTAAGCCAGGCCATCTTTACCTTCACTACAATAGAGGAGCAGAAACAAATTACGATGATTATTGTTTGTGGATTTGGCAATCTTCTCCTAATGATCTTGAAGGAACCTTATGGGGTTATAGTGCTGACCCTGTTGTTTCAAGCACTTTAACTCTTAAACCAATGTCTACTAATTGGATGACAAAGGCTGATGTTGGTAAAACAGGTAATGACATCTATTATGACAAATATGGTGCGATTATGGATGTCGACCTCAACAAAAGTGGTCTTATCGGTGGTAAGACCGGTGATCCAGTAACCTTTGAAGGCATGGAAGAAATCGGATTCTTACTCGTTAAGCAAAACTCTATGGATGGTTCCGCTAACTGGGTCTCTGATGGTGGTAGAGAAACATATGTCGATGACATTGCTGTTAGTGAAAACTGGAGAGCAATTGAAGGAGGCAAAACTGTTCACTTATTTGTCTCTAAAGGTGCTTTATCCAATTATTCTTACTACGCTGGAGATGGAACTCCTGAAGTTAAGGTCAATCCAATTGACGCTGATACAACTGGTAAATACAGTTCTTCAATTGATGCTTCATATCAAGATGTCTTTAATGTCAGTTCAACTGCTGATGCATTTAAGAAACTTGGTGTTGGATATCAAATCTTTGTTGCCTCATTTAGAGATAGTAACGGAGACGGAACTGGTGATATTAGAGGTATCATTCAATCCCTTGATTACTTAAAAGATTTAGGTGTTGATGTCTTATGGCTCACTCCAATCCAAAAATCTGATTCTTACCACGGATATGATATTTCTGATTATCTTGCAGTAGATAAGAGATTCGGAACAATTGAAGATTACCGCGAACTTATTTATAAGGCTCACAAAATGGGTATGAAAGTTATCATGGATTTAGTTCTTAACCACACTTCAAAAGGTAATCCATGGTTTATCAATTCCCAATGGGGTGATAACGGTAATGGTGGTAAGAACGAATGGAGAGATATCTATACTTGGAAATACAAAACAGATTTAATCGATAAATACATTAATGGTAGTTACCAAAAGATTACTGTTGAACAAGACGCAAAAAGCAAGAATCCTTCTTGGTATCGTGATGGTGAATCAAATTATTACTATTACGGCAAGTTCGGCAGTGGTATGCCAGAAATTAACTATCAAAATTCTAAGACGCGTCAACTTGTCATTAATATGGCAAAATATTGGCTTTCTTTCGGATTAGATGGATATCGTCTTGACGCTGTTAAACACATCTTTATGAGAGATGAATGTTATCAAAATGGTGACATCATTATCACTGATACAGGTTCTAAAGAAACTTATGATGATGAAAAAGGTGAAAGAGTTACAAAAGACTTTGACTATTCATCTAACTTAACTAAGAACATCACATGGTGGAAAGAATTCGCTAATTCATTAAAAGCGGATTATCCAAACTGTTTCTTAGTTGGTGAAAACTTTGATGGATGGGGAAATAGAATTGCTCCTTATTATCAAGCACTTGATAGCCAATTCTCGTTCTCGCTTTACTATCATATTTGTTCACAAATTTACTGTGGTGGTGGACTTGCTTATGGACAAGCAAAAGAGACGTTTGAACCATTCTCATCTTATGATGATGTTCCACTTAAGATTAGTGAAACAGAAACAATGTATGTCCCAGGTGGTAAACGTATAGACTTCATTGATGGTGCATTTACTTCTAACCACGACGTTATGAGAGCAATTAACCAAGTCAATGGAACTCCTGGAAGCAAACCTGGTGATACAGTGGCAATGAACAATGTTAATGGTGGTGGTGATCAAGTTAACAAGGCTAAGATCCATGCTGCTCTAACAATGCTCAATAGAGGTATTTCTTGGATTTATTACGGTGATGAACTCGGTATGTCTTCTAATACTGATCAACACATCGAAAAATATGGCAATGAAAACTGTGAAGATATTTGGTATCGTCAACCATTTTTATGGCAAGATCAAACAATCAGAGCCAACTATAAGAGTGGTCAATATAAGTTCGAACTTGATAGTTACAATAAGACCCTCAAGTCTATGGAAGAACAAAAAGCTGATCCAAATTCAATGTATAACTGGTACAAAGGTTTGAACACTCTTAAACAT
>JAEDNC010000025.1 GCA_016302705.1 Bacilli bacterium
GCAACAGAGACATTGGAAATAAAGTTATCAATTACCTTATTATTTAATTCTTGAGTTAATTCTTTAACTCCTCTTAGATTTAGCTTTGGAATCATACAATTATTATTTCATTATTTTTCTTTTGATAAAAGAACTTATTGCTAGTATAATAACGCTAATATGAAAAAAGGATTACTTGTAATCTTATCTGGTCCATCTGGTGTAGGAAAAGGCACTGTTCGTAAATATATTATGAGCAATTTCAAGTTAGACCTTTCCTATTCTATTTCGATGACCACTCGTGCAAAAAGAGATAAAGAAGTGGATGGAGTGGACTATTATTTCGTTTCCAAAGAAGAATTCCAAAGAAACATTGATGAAGATAACTTCTTAGAGTGGGAAGAATTCGTTGGAAATAGATATGGAACTCCTAAAGATAAAGTTGAAGAGTTAAGAAACCAAGGTAAGCACATTTTATTAGAAATTGAAATTAATGGTGCTCAAGAAGTACTTAGAAAAATAAATGACGATCGAGTCATCTCATTCTTCCTCATGCCACCTTCCTTAGATGCCCTTGAAGCAAGAATTAGAAGACGAAAGACAGAAAGTGAAGATATAATTCAAGAGAGGCTACAAAAAGGCGTTAAAGAAATGGGGATGACCGAACAATACGATCACATCATTATAAATGATGATATCGCAAGGGCCTCCCAAGAAATTGTAGACCTTATTAAATTAAAGATTAAAAAAGGACGATAAAAATAAATGAAGATTATTGAGTTATTAATCGAACATCATAATTATTCATTAAATCGTCCTTTTTCTTATATTTATACCGGAGATAAACCAGTTGATAGGGGATTCCGTGTTTTAGTGACTTTTAATAACCAAGAATTAGTGGGATATGTTTTAAATGTTAAAAACACCACCAAGAGTAAGAAAGAGTTAGAAGAAGAACTTGGTTTTGATATTTTTGAGATAATAGACGTAATAGATTCTTCTCCACTATTAAGTGAAGATCTTATGGAACTCGCTGATAAGGTAAGTGAATACTATTTAGCGACAAAGATATCTACTTTACAAGCCATGCTTCCCCCTTCTTTAAGCCCAAGAAAGAGTTCTTTAAAAGCGCCAAAAATTGCTTATAATCAATATGTCGAAATCACTAAATATGATGAAGAAGACTTAACCTTTAAACAAATTGAACTTCTTAGGTTAATTAAAGAAGAAGGCAGTGTTCTTAAGAAAGAAATTAAACAAGTTTCTATCCTTACCAAGCTTATTGAAAAAGGCTTAGTAAAAATTCGAAAAGTTGAGAAAAGAAGATTTGAAATACCAACTTACGAACAACCTAAAAAATTATCTCTAACTGAAGATCAGCAAAAGGTAATAAACGAGTTTAAAAATTCTGATGATGATGTTTATTTATTAGAGGGAGTTACTGGAAGTGGTAAAAGTGAAGTTTACCTTTCTTTAAGCGAAGAATACATCTCAAAGGGGAAGTCGGTTTTAGTTTTAGTTCCTGAGATATCTCTAACTCCAATGATGATGAGAAATTATATTTCGAGATTCCATGACAAAGTTGCTATTTTGCATAGTGAATTAACTCCAGCAGAGAAATACGATGAATATCGTAAAATTGCTTCTGGAGAATGTAAAATTGTTGTTGGTGCACGTAGTGCAATCTTCGCGCCTTTAACTAACATCGGATTAATCATATTAGATGAAGAACACGTTGAAAGTTATAAACAAGATACTCCTCCTTTCTATCACGCTAGAGAAGTAGCAATAATGAGAGGAAAGATGCATGATGCTAAAGTTCTTTTAGGTAGTGCAACTCCATCTTTAGAAAGTAGAGCTAGAGCACAAAAGAACGTTTATCATCTCCTTCGACTTGATAAGAGAATTAACAATCAACCTTTACCAAAAACAACTATCGTGAATTTAGCTGATTATCATAATATTGATAAAGAAAGCTATATATTCTCTTTTAAGTTAAGAGAATCGATCAAACGCGCTTTAGCTAATCATGATCAAATCATTCTTCTTATCAATAGAAGAGGTTTTTCCAGCAGTGTTAATTGTCGTAACTGTGGATATATTTTTAGATGCCCAACTTGTGGAATACCATTAACCTATCATAGAAGTGATATGATGCTTAAATGTCATCATTGCAACTATGTTGAACCCGCTATGGATAATTGTCCTGAGTGTGGTTCTAAATATTTAATGAGAAGTGGTTTTGGCACTGAAAGAATAGAAGATGAAGTACATCGTTTATTCCCAGAAGCTAGAACTTTAAGACTTGATAGTGACTCAGCAAAAATTAGAACAAAGATTCCTTCGATCGTTGAAGCTTTTAGAAGAAAAGAAGCTGATATATTAATCGGTACTCAAATGATTGCTAAAGGACATGATTTCCCTGATGTTACTTTGGTTGGCATCGTTTTAGCGGATATTGGTTTATCTTTACCAAGTTATCGAAGTGCTGAAAGAGTTTTCCAATTAATTACTCAAGCAGTTGGAAGAAGTGGTAGGAGCGATAAAAAAGGAGAGGCAATAATTCAAACCTATTCTCCAAGTCACTATGCAATTACTATGGCAGCTAGACAAGACTATGAACTCTTTTATAAAAGAGAAATGGAATCTAGAAGAGCGCAAAGCTTTCCTCCATATACTTATTTAGCAAGTATTACTGTGAGTGGAAGAGTGGAAGATACAGTTATTGATAATGTTTATCGTTTAATCGATAAGTTAAACGAAGAATTACAAGACGATGCGATTGTATTAGGACCTACTACTCCGTTTGTCCCCTACGAGAACAACAATCATATCAGAGTAATACTTATCAAATATCGAAAGCCTCAAAACATTAGAAGAGTATTAGAAAAACTGGTCAGTGCAAATTCACAAAAAGGAACGATTTCTTTGTCGATTAACATTGACCCTTACAATTTTTAAAAAATTGTGCATAATTATATTGAGGATTAAAAAATGGTTACTATTAATATTTATGGATTAGATCAATTTGTTGTCGGCGAATTAAGCGGCCGCATTACTAAAGACCTTGCTAAGATTTATGAAATGGATCCAGATGAGATTCATTTTATCTCTTCTAACAACATGGTGTTCCATGAAGGAAATGAACAAACTTCCTGGAGAGTTTTCGTTGAAGTAAACGCTCCAATGAAAGTTGAAGTGTTAGAAGAATATGTTGCAAAACTTCTTGAACACTATATTTGTGAAGTTGCAATTCACGTTGAAATTATTTTCAAATATTTCTCAGTTGACCATTATCACAAGCACATCAATGGGGATTATCCACTTTTCTTAGAAGATAAGAACCTTGTTAATTTTGACGAAAACTATTCTGAAGATATGGAAGAAGGAGAAGGCGAAGACGAGATTTTCACCGGTGATATCTTTGAAGGAATTAAATAAAAACCTATAAGAACTAGCACATTTTTCTTCTCACACGCACGAATAGCAGGTAAAATTATTTTATGAACGAATTTGAGCTCGGTAAGCAAATACTTACCAAAATGGTATTTGACGAAGTCCCTTTTGCTTTAGTTTTACGACAAACTTTTAAGAAATCGGACATCGATCCAGCAGTGAAATCCAATATTACTGCTCTTTTAGGATGCGAATTACGTCACCATCTTATCTTTGATAACCTCATCAATAGATTTATTGGTGAAAAAGTCGAATTCGAAAAAACAATTTACCTTAGATTCTATTTATCAAATCATCTCTTCTTGAGAAGATTTAAAGATAGTGAACTTTTAGCGTTAGCAAAAGCAGACCTTCCAATAAAAGAAGTTGATGATTTACTTACCTTTGTTGACTCCACAAACGAAATTATCCCTGAAGAATTAGATAAATCTTCTCCAGAATTCTTGTCATTACGTTTTAACACACCCGCTTGGATTATTAGAATGTGGCAAAAACAATTCGGAAAAGGAGTGGTATTTAAAGTTCTTAAAGTTAATTATCGCCCATCCGTTTCTTCAATTCGCGTTAACGAAAAGCTTTTGGATATTAATGAATTTGTTTCCAAACACCCTGATTTCTCGCTTTCGCCAATTGAAAATATGGTGGTCTATCAAGGTAGAGGAAACGCTAAAAATTTAGATGAATATAAAGAATATAAAATTTTCTTTATGAAAATGGCAACTAAATACGTTCTTGACCGTTTAGGACTTGATCCAATTAAAAGAGTCGCCATTTATACAGAAGCACCAAATAACATTTATATGGAAATTGCCGCTCAACTCGGCAAAGATTATCCGCTTGATTTAGTTATCAACCATGCTCCAACTTTATTTGAAGCACGTAAAGTCGCTAAAGAAATGGGATTGTCTCATACCTATATTTATGATGCTAATTATCAAAACTTAGTTACTTGTATTTCTAAAAAAGCAAATATATTTATTTGCTTACCAAAGAGTTCTATTTTAGACTTGCTTAGAAGTACACCTGATTATTTCTTAAGAATCAAGCAAGATCAATTAGATCAAATCATCATTGAAGAACTCAACTGTTTGGAAGAATGTTCTAAATATGTTGAGGTTGATGGCGAATTAGTATACATGATTCCAACTTTATCAAGAAAAGAGTCTAACAGTTTAATCGCAAACTTCTTAGTTAAACACCCAGAATATTCACTTATTGAAGAACATCAATTTTTCCCATTTGAAAGCTATGATTCTTGTATGTATTACGCAAGGTTAAAGAAAAATGGGGAAAAACAAGATGATTAATTTATACGGATTAGAGCTTAAAAAACTCCAAGATCTTTTAAAAACATACGATCAAAAGCCTTATAGGGCTATTCAACTATACACTTGGATATATGAAAAACACGTCACTTCTTTCGATGAAATGAGTGATGTTTCTATTAAATTCAGGGAAGTCTTAAACAGAGACTTCTGTCTTTCTTTACCTAAAATTCACACTAAACAAGTGAGTAGTGATGGAACAATCAAACTTTTGTTAGAACTCGAAGATGGCTACAAAGTTGAAACAGTTTTAATGAGATATAAATATGGAAACGCGGTATGTGTTTCTTCTCAAGTTGGTTGTAATATGGGTTGCTCTTTCTGCTCAAGTGGTATTTTAGGCAAGCAAAGAAACTTAGAACCACATGAAATGGTGGGACAAATTCTTACAATTAACAATCTTCTAAAAGAAGAAGGAAGAGGAGAACATGTTACCCATATCGTTGTAATGGGTACTGGAGAGCCATTTGATAATTATGATAACGTCATGGATTTTATTAGAATTGTTAACGCTCAAAAAGGGCTCGCTATTGGTGCTAGACATATTACCGTATCCACTAGCGGAATCCCAGATAAGATTATTCAATATGGTAAAGAAGGACTACAAACCAATTTAGCGATTTCTTTACACGCCCCTAATAATGAACTTCGTAATCGCCTTATGAAGATTAATAAAGCCTATCCTTTAGAAGTTCTTTTCCCTGCTATTAAAGAATATGAACAAGAAGCAGGAAGAAGAGTGACTTATGAATACCTTCTTTTAGAAGGAATTAACGACACTAAAGAGTGCGCAATGGAATTAATTGACTTAATTAAAGGCACAAATGGTTATGTTAATCTCATCCCGTATAATGAAACAAATAAATTTGACTATAAACGTAGTAGTGGCAATCGCGTCCATACTTTCTTAGATATTTTGATGAAGAATGGTGTTAAGGCAACGATTAGAAAAGAATTCGGCAGCGACATTGATGCAGCATGCGGACAATTAAAAGCAAAAGTAGGGGATTAAGATGAGTTATTTATCTGGCAAATTCTTTTGTTTAACTGATCAAGGCAAAGTAAGACCAACTAACGATGACAGTGCGATTACATCTGTCAACGCTTTTGGTAACGTTCTTTTAGCAGTTGCCGATGGCATGGGTGGCGCAAAAAAAGGTGGCTATGCCTCTTGTAAACTTTTAGAACATATTCTTAATGAATTCCGTGACTTAGAAAAAGAATTAGTGACAGGAAAACAAATCGCTAATTGGTTATTTAAAGTTATTGCCTCCGCTAATGAAAAGCTCTATTTAATAAGTGAAAAAAATGAAGAATATAAAGGAATGGGAACAACCCTTTCTTTATGCATGCTTGTTAAAGATATTTTAGTAACTGCTCAAGTAGGAGATAGTAGGATTTATCTTTTAAGAGAAAACAAATTAACAAAAATCAGCGTTGATCAAACTTATGTTCAATATTTAATTGATAACGGAATGATTTCTGAAAAAGAAGCTCTTTCTCATAAAGAACGTCATGTTTTAACTAACGCAATCGGAGTAAAAAAAGTTTGCCAAGTTGATATTAAAGAACATGTCTATAACAATGAAAAAATTCTTCTTTGTAGCGATGGATTATATAACAACGTTTCACCAACAGTTTTAGAATCCATATTAAGAGGCGATGATAGTTTAGAAAGAAAATGTTCTCAACTAATTGCTTTTGGTAACGCGAGTGGTGGTACTGATAATATGGCGGTTGTCATTTGGGAGAGCGATAATTAATTATGACCCCAGAGTTTAATAAACTCCTTCTTTCCCGTTATATTATTTCTCGTCATATTGCTAGTGGCGGTATGGCGGATGTTTATGAAGCTCAAGACATTGTCAAAAATAAAACAGTAGCCTTAAAGTTTTTGAAAGATAAATCATTATATAATGATTTTGAAATAGAACAATTTAAAGATGAAGCAAGATTCCTTGCTGCTTTTAATCATCCTCATATTATGAAAATTTATAATGTCGGGGAATATAACGGAGTCCCTTTCCAAAGCTTTGAACTTATTAAAGGAAAGACATTAAAAGAAGTCTTGGATAATCGTGGAAAATTATCTTTTGATGAAGCAGTGGATTATTTATTACAAATCGTTGATGCGGTTAGTAATATGCATGAAAAAGAGATTCTCCATAATGATCTCAAACCAGATAATTTGTTTTTGCTAAGCGATGGAAATATCAAAATTTGCGATTTTGGAATAGTGACTCATGTGAATTCAAAAGAAAAAAAAGAATTACATGGAACAGTAAAATATCTTGCTCCAGAAGTTGTTCAATATCACAAGCAATCATATCAATCGGATATCTATTCTTTAGGAATTATTTTCTTTGAGTTTTTAACTGGTAAGGTTCCTTTTGATATCGATGTTCCTAAAACACTAATTGAAACTTATTATTCAAGTGATTTTCCTTCATTAAAGAAATATATTTCTTTACCTAATATTGATGATTTAGATTTAGTTATATCAAAAGCGTGTAATAGAAATCTCGCTTTACGATATAAATCGGTAAAAGAATTCGCGAATGATTTAAACGCGATTAAGCGACATGAAAAAATAAAGAAAGGTAGCTTTTTATCCAGGCTATTATCTAGATAATGGAAGGTATTATTGTCTCAATTAAATACGGAGTCTACGTCGTTAATGTCGATGGTGTTTTGTATATCACTTCGCCTCGAGGATTGTTGAAATTTAAAGACAAACTTTATGTTGGAGACAAAGTCTTATTAGATGATTCTTCTTTTCTTATTCTTGGAGTATTTGATCGCCATTCATTACTTAAAAGGCCTCCAATTAGTAACATCGACCAAGCTTTGCTTATCTTTTCTTTAAAAGAGCCAGAGTTTTCTTACTATTTAGCATTTAAATATCTAACATATGCAAACTTTAATGGTCTAAAAGCTTCTTTAGTTTTAACTAAAGCGGACAAGAGTAACGAAAAAGAGATTGAAGAAATTAAAGCAATTTTCTCTAAAATGAATATTTCAGTGTATGTAACTAGTAGCAAAGATAATCAAGGATTAGATGATATTAAATCTCTATTTAAAGACAAAATCTCTGTTTTAATTGGTCAAAGCGGAGTAGGTAAATCATCTTTACTAAATGCAATCGATGAAACTTACGAAAGAGAAATTGGAGAATATTCCCTTGCTTTAGGTAGAGGAAAACATAAAACTAAAGAAGTAATCTTACTTCCATATCAAAACGGATATATTGCTGACACTCCTGGTTTTTCATCTTTAGAATTGGAGATGAATAAATTAGAAGTCGCGCAGCATTTCCCGGCATTTGAAAAAGATGCATTAGAATGTTTCTATTCTAATTGTCTTCATATTTCAGAAAAGAATTGTAAAATTAAAGATAAGGTGGCCAAGGGAGAAATTCCTCAAATCGCCTACGAGAATTATTTAAAGTTATTAGAAGAAGTGGAGAGATATTAAATGAACAAAATATTAGTAGCCCCATCAATATTGAGTGCAAACTTCAATCACCTTGAAGAAGATATTAAAAAAGTTGAAGAAGGAGGAGCGGAATGGCTTCACTTCGACGTTATGGACGGACACTTTGTCCCTAATATTTCTTTTGGGATTCCAGTATTAAAATCAATCGCTCATTCTCACCATATGGTTAATGATGTTCATGTGATGATTTCTGACCCATTTAAGTACGCTCCTGAATTTATCAAAGCTGGAGCAAATTATTTAACCTTCCATTATGAGGCTTGCAAGAGTGATAAAGAGGTTTTCCAAGTCATTGATCTCATCCATGATTATGGCGCAAAGGCTGGATTATCCGTTAAACCAGGAACGCCTATTGAAAAAGTTTATCCATTTTTATATTCTCTCGATTTAGTTTTAGTGATGTCTGTTGAACCAGGCTTTGGTGGACAAGCTTACATTCCTGAATCCTTCACTAAAATTTTTAAACTTAGAGAATATTTAAAGAATAACGAAATCAAAAATGTCTTAATCGAAGTCGATGGTGGCATCAATGAAGAAACCGCTAAAAACGCGAAATTAGCAGGCGTTGATATTTTGGTGGCGGGTAGTTATATATTTGGTCATGAAGACATTAAAGAAAGAATTGAAAAACTTAAATGATTACTTATACTCTAGTTGGATTATTATCTTTAACTATTATTTGTTTAGCTAGCTATCTTTTTTCTATTAATCTTTTATATAAAAAGAAAAATAAAAGAGCGATTAATATTAAGAATCATTTTGGATATGAGATCGTTCCTCAAAAAGGAGAGCACACATTCTTTATTAATGTCCTTTTATTAATCGCGATGCTTTCTTTTCTTACGGCAACAATATTAAATGTTGTTACTCATTTTGGAGCGTTTAATTTAGTAATCTCTATTGCCTCTTTGTTATTGGTGTTTATTTTAGTAGCCCTTCCATTTATTGATCTTAAATATTTAAAAGAGCATTTGTATTTAGATATTGGAATGGTGGTTCTATTTTTCTTAATTAACGGACTTCTTACTTATTCTTCATATCAAATGTGTAAGGTTTACGATTATAAAAACATTAATGGAATTATTGCTTTAGTGATAAGCGCAATAATGCTTATTGTTTCACTAGCTTTCTTTATTAATCCAAAGCTATTTAATCTGTCTGGAGATAAACACGAAGATGGAACAGTTACTCGACCTAAAGTGATTCACCTCGCTTTAGTGGAGTGGCTTGTAACATTCTTTATCCCAATTCTATTTATCCCAATAATCCTATTATCAACGATAATGTAGACATAAAAAAATGACCAAACGGTCATTATTTTATTTCAGTTACAATTTAATTATTTCTCGACTTTATTGAGGGTTCTATAAGCACGAGTAGACATACGAACGCGTGTTTCTTTTCCATCAACTAAGACTGTACGAGTTTGTAAATTTGTATTCCATTTTCTACGAGTAGCTCTTAAAGAATGGGAACGGTTATTACCACTGACTGGTCCTTTGCCGGTAACTGGACATACTCTTGACATATCGTGACCTCCTTAAGCGTCTTGAAAACTCTATCATATTAAGAGCATTAATTTCAATAATTATTTGAATAATTAGTATCTTTCTTCTGGA
>JAEDNC010000026.1 GCA_016302705.1 Bacilli bacterium
ATAGTTTCATATCAAGAACTTCTTGCTTAGTGAATAAATTAAAGTCATTGCCGTAATACTTATTAAATAATTCAACAAACTTTTGATGATTTTCTTCTTTTACAAAGAATGTTGGACTTCTTTTATCTAAAGTCATTGGGTGATAGAGAAGTGAATATAAGTCTTCGTGATCACAGATATCAGTGAATTCAACATTGATGTGTCCATGGTCCGCGAAAAGAATGAACACTGTGTCAGGATTCTTCTTTGTTACTCTTTTCATGAATCTTTGAATTTTTAAAATACGGCGGTGAACGATATGGCTATCAATACCAAATTCGTGCATTTCTCCATCTGGTGAATCCCAGTAGTAATATAAGAAGCATTCCTTATTATTTTTAAGGAACTTATTTATCATATGAGCTCCGCTTAAGAATGTTTTTGGACCTTGAGCGTCTTCTATTGGAAATCTATATAATGCTTTTGTGGCAATATTAGGATGAGCTTCATTAATTAATTCTGGAAGTTTTTTAAGTGGGAAATATCTTAAGGCAATTGGAGTTTCTCCTGGCTTAATTAAATCTTCGAAAGTGTTATAGTCTTTGCTTCTAAAGAGAATAATATTGCGATTGTAATCTTTAAAATATTGAGACCAAGAAAGCCAACCGGTTTCAATTGGATACTTGCCAGTTAAAAACGAAGTAGTTGCTGCTGCAGTTGTTGGTGGGAAAGTTGAATTAATTGTTGTCACATAGTGGGTTCTAATAAAAGAATTCTCTTTTAAGTGCATTCTAGTGACGTTTTGACCCATTCCATCAAATAGGACCGCAACAACTTTTTTATGTCCTTTTAATTTTGCATCAATTTCAGGAATTGAATCGTGAAATGTAGGTGTGTCAAAACACTTCAATATTGAATTAGATAAATTCACTAGTGAGTTATCGTTATAAACTTTCATAATGTTCTTCTTTCCCAAACGGAAGAGATTATCTTAAATGAATGAACTTGTTTAGTCAATTAAATATACTTCAAGAGTCAAAAATCTATCAAGAAATGGCCTCTTTTTTAGATTTTATAATCTAATAGTCAAAGATAAAGTGAATAGTGTAGCGGCAATAATTGGAAGAGAAATAACCGCTCCATATTTGATGAAATCAATAAATGTATATTTTGTGTCGTGTTCATTAACAAGATTAGTGAACATAATACCCGCTAAAGCGCCTGTAGGAGTTAAGAAGGCTCCAATATTACTTCCAATAATAGAAGCATAAACTGCCGCTTTATTTGAGCACATATTAGAGAAGAGGATACTCATTGGAATATTGTTGATTAGATTGCTGGCAAAGAATGATGAGAAGCCATATGTCCAAATCACGTTACTATTTCCTAATGCTTCAGCGATCTTTTCTGAAACCCCTTGAGTGTTTAACGCAACAACAATAACAAACATTGATAAGAAAAATGGGATAAGTGGATATGGAAGTTTTCTTATAGAACCAGTGATATAGTTCCAATTCTTCTTAGTGATTAGACACATTATGATTGATGAGATTAATAAGGATGAGGCGCATATTAAAGATATGATCCACATCTCAACATTAATGTAGCTAGAAATGATTAAAAACACCAAACAAGTGAATAGATGTAATAAACCAATAACTAAGGCAACTTTGTTTTCGATATGGACATCTTCTTCATTTATTTGAAGTGGAGTCTTTAATTTATGAGCGAAGATTAAAAATAAAACAGCAAACTCTACTAAGCCCGCTACCAAAGTTGGAATCGCCATGATTTTGAAATAATCAAAGAAGTTAATTCCTGCAGAAGTTGCTAAATAGATGTTTGTTGGATTACCAATAACAAGCATTAGTGACCATGTATTAGCGGCAGAGAACTCTGCAACTAAATATGGTATTGGGTTGATTTTAGAGTTCTTACAAAAGAAACAAATAAATGGAGTAAAGGTTAAAATGACGATGTCATTAGATGTAAAAATAGTAAGTGTTGCAGTTAAGAAATAAAAAATAGTAAATAAAGCGTATTGATTGTTTTTGGCGTGTTTAGCAGCGAACTTTGCTAAAAACTTAAATAGGCCAACTTCGTCTAAGAAGATAGAAAGAATGGTCATTGAGAAGAATAGAACAATAATTTTGAGTGGATTAATTGATGTGTTGCTTGTTAATTGGGTGAATACTTCGTTAATTGGGGCGAGCTGACACGCTAATAAAGTGATAGCGCCAACTAGAGCAATAACCCAATAAGTGGATATATGAAATTTACCAATTCTAATCTTTGGGAAGAAGAGGATTGATAATGTAACTGCTATGAACGTAATACAAGAGATAATAATAGTGGCAATCATAAAAACCCAACCGCTATTATCCTCCTTTTTTATAAAAAGTGTAATAAAATTTATTGAGATAAAAATCTCAAAATAAGAAAATGGGCTTGTTCTAAACTGGATCGGTCCATAATAGAGATATAAATGCCACTAAAAAAATTCTAAGTAAGGGAATTGAAACACTTACAAAGGATAGGACACATCCGGATAGCTTGTTTATATTTGGCTCGTTAGAGTCATCGAGCAAGAAGCTCACATTTCTATAAGTAGTGAGAGTGTGTCGAATAAAGAACAAAAATGTATACCTTCAAATTTTATTTGTGGTATCATACATAGCAATTGGGTTTTAAATATGAAAAACGTTGTAATTATCTCAAACTCTGAATCAGAAAGAATTAATAGACTCATTGAATTTATTAAAGATAAATACAATGTTACAACAGTCTATGGACAAAAAAGCGCTTTAGATTTGTTAAATAGTGATTTTGATAATATATCAGTTTTAATAATTGATAATCCATTTTCTTTTGAAAATGTGAGTGAAATTCTTTCTTTTGTAAAGAACTCAAACAATTTCATGTTTTCCTTGCCTGTTTTAGTGTTGACTGATGATGAGAATGTTGATAAAGATGACAAATTTCTTGTCGATCCTGTAATTGGCGCGATTACTTCTTCAGACACTAAAAACATTGTTTTATCTAGAATCAATAGCTCAATCAAATTAGCGAACTCAACCTCATTTTACGATTTCTCTAATATGTTAACGGTCTTACCATCTTTGATTTATCTCAAGGATGCAAAAGGAAGATATGTTTTCTGTTCACAAGACTGGAGCAAATATGAGATAGATATAGAATCAGTTCGTGGTAAGACAGATTTTGAACTTCGTAAAAACAAGAGAAACGCTAGACTAGCGTATAAGACTGATCTTGAGATTTTAAAAACTGGAAAAGGTAAATCTTATATCATCAAAGAAAATGTACACAAAGGTAATGTTGATTATTTTCAAATAATTAAGGAACCTATTTTTGATAAAAACAAAGAAGTAATTGGTATTATCGCTATTATCAATGATGTCACCAAAGAAGAAATTACAAAACGTGAACTTAGAGAAAAATCAATCACCGACCAATTGACTGGTGTTTATAACCGTGTATTCTTTGAGGAATTAACTCGACAAGGAAAGAAGGGACTTAACCTCCCTCTTACGATGATTACTGCAGATTGTGATGGCTTAAAAGATATCAATGACCGCTTTGGACACGCTGCCGGAGATCAATATATTTGCTATGCAAAATCTGCGCTTCAAAACGTTCTTCCAAAGAAATCTTATATCTTCAGAATGGGTGGAGATGAATTCTTAGCAGTAGTTCCTAAAACCAACAAAACAGTCGCTGATGAATATGTTAAGAAAATTAAAGCCGAATCAAATAAATATGGAAACGAACAATTCTCTTTAAAACTCTCAGTTGGAAGTTACACAATTGAAAGAAAAAATGACTCAATTGAAAGCGCTGTTATTGAAAGCGATAAAGATATGTATCGTAACAAAATTAGAAGAAAAAACGCTGCCTAAAAATATTGACACAAAAATAGAAGGTCCTATTAAATGGATAACCAGCTGCCTAATTTACTGCAAGCTGGATTTTTTTATATAGAAACGCAATGAAGATAGTAAAAATCCCTACCTAAAAAGACTAGACATGGATTATTTAAATTAAGCTTATGAATAGTTAATGAAGTAACTTTGGACGAGAATAACAGGCGTTCCTTTGTCTATAGATTCACAAGTTAAATCATAAAGGGAACAAATTAAGTCAATTAATTGTCTTGGGATAGTATCTTGAGAAGTCATATTACAAACAAGGCTACCTTCTTTTTATTTGATCTTGTTTTTAATTGCCTCTTTAAAGTCATTATCTTCTAGGTATTTGAATTTTAATAGGAAGTTTATATTTATATAAAAGTCAAAAGTTGACGATGTTATGAAAAAGTTAACTATTTTGTTTATCAAATAAATACTTTAAATATTAAAATATAGGCGTTATGAAAACGAGCATTGAAAAATTTAACGAATGGGTCTTAAACGTTAAAGAAGACCAAGATTTAATTAATGAATTAAAAATTATGAAAGATAATAAGTCTCTTGTTGAAGACGCTTTTTATCGCGATTTAGAATTTGGCACTGGTGGATTAAGAGGAGTCATTGGTGCAGGTACAAATCGCATGAATATTTATGTCATTAGAAAAGCAAGTCAAGGTTTAGCAAATTACATCAATAAGCACTTTGATAAACCAAGCATATCTATATCTTATGATTCAAGAATCAAAAGCGATGTCTTTTCTAAAACCGCCGCGGAAGTATTCGCAGCCAATGGAATTAAAGTCTTTATTTATAAAGAATTAATGCCAACACCATGTTTAAGCTACGCAGTTAGAGAACTCCATACTTCAGGAGGAATCATGGTTACTGCCTCCCATAATCCTGCTAAATATAATGGTTATAAAGTGTATGGTAGTGATGGATGCCAAATCACCACTGAAGCTGCTGCAGAAATATTAAATGAAATTAATAATATCGACTCATTTAAAACTAAATATTCTTCTTTTGAAGAAAATGTGAAAAGTGGAATGATTACATACATTGATGATGAACTAATTACTAGATTTATTAATCGAGTCAAAGAAGAAAGTGTTCTCTTTGGTGAAGAGATTGATAAAAATGTGAAGATTGTTTATTCCCCATTACACGGAACAGGTTTAAAACCAGTCACCAGAATCTTAAAAGAAACTGGTTATAAGAATGTTGTCGTTGTTAAAGAGCAAGAAGAACCAGATGGTAATTTTACTACTTGCCCATATCCTAACCCAGAAATTAAAGAAGCAATGGCCTTAGGCATGGAATACGCAAAAAAAGAAAACGCTGATTTACTAATCGCTACCGACCCTGATTGTGACCGTGTTGGTATCGCGATTAGAAATGGTGAAGACTACGTCTTAATGAGTGGCAACCAAGTTGGTGTTCTCCTATTAGATTATGTCTGCTCTCAAAGAGTAAAACATAACAAGATGCCTGCTAACCCAGTCTATATCAAAACTATCGTTACCACTGATATGGCAAACAAAGTTGCAGAGAACTATGGAGTAGCCCATAAAGATGTTTTAACTGGTTTCAAATATATTGGTGAGCAAATTCTCTTTTTAGAAAAAAAGCATCAAGAAACCGCCTATATTCTTGGTTTTGAAGAGAGTTATGGTTATTTAAGTGGATCTTATGTTAGAGACAAAGATGCGGTTGATGGATCTTTCTTAATTGTTGAAATGTTCGCTTATTATAGGAGCAAAGGTATCTCTTTATTAGACAAACTAAACGAGTTATATAAGAAATATGGTTACTATAGTAACTACTTAAATTCTTATGAATTCGAAGGTGCTCAAGGATTTAAAAAGATGAATGACATCATGGAGTTCTTTAGAAATAAAGTTAACGAACTAGATGGAGTGAGAATTAAAGAAATCAAAGATTACGATAAAGGCATTGAAGGCTTACCAAAATCTAATGTTTTGAAATTGATTTTCGAAAACGGAGACTCAGTAGTGGTCCGTCCAAGTGGAACTGAACCAAAACTCAAGATTTATATCTCTTTATGTGGTAAGTCAGTAAGTGATAATGATAATAAATATCGTTCACTTATTAAATGCGTTGAGGAATATTTAAAATGAATGTTTTATGTGTAGGTAACTCGTTTGCAGTAGATGTCCATACCTATGTCCATGAAATCGCTAAAGCGAATGGAATAGATATCAATATCTGTGTCCTTTATATTGGAGGATGTCCTATTTCTCGACATTGGAAAAATTTCAACACTAAAGAAAAAGAATATGATTTCTATATCAATGGAGTCGCTTCTTTCCAATGCGACATCTTTGAAGGACTTAACTACATGAAATGGGATTACATTACTTTCCAACAAAGAAGCGGTGATTCTTGTGATGCGGATACTTTCTTCCCGGAATTAACTCTCTTAATGGAAGGAATAAGAAAATATTCTGATGCGACTTACTTATTACATAAAACATGGAGTTATGCGAAAAGTTTTTCTCATGATAGATATGGCTCTAATCCAATGGATCAAGAAGCAATGACTAGAGATATTGATGATGCTTACTTAAAAGTAAAAGAAAAAAGTGGCATTAAATACATCATTCCTAGTGGAACAGCGATTAGACTCGCTAGAGAAGTCTGTGGAGATAACTTAGATAGAGATGGGTATCACTTAAATGAAAGAGGTAGAACATTAACTGGTTTACTTTGGGTTTACTTCTTAACCGGTAAAAAAGAATTAGACGTTTCTAAATTTAATCCAAGTGGATATACATATGATGAAGTTACTCCTCCAGTAAGTAGAGAAGAGTTAGAGGAACTTAATAGGATCGCTAAAGAAGCAATTAAAGAAAATAAAGGCAATAATCTATTTAATTAATTACACAAAAATTAAAATAGAAAATAACACTCCTAAAAGTCTCAATAATATGAAATATAGGGGTGTTTTTTCAGTAAACTAAAAATAAACAAGTAGTAAACAATTTGATAAACATATACTCTTGTTTACCGAAATCTAATTTTGTTTATTAATAAAATGCCAAGAAACCGGTTTATAATGACAATATAAAGGTGAGGTATTTTATATGAAAAACAAAAAGTTTCTTTTGTTGACGTCATGTTTTCTTGTCTTTTCAAGTTGCACACCTGGTGGTAAAGAAAAGTTAGTAATGTCAGACATTACCGCTGACGATGCTGCTATTCGCTGGACCGCAGTCGAGGGTGCTAGCAAATACTCTGTTGTCGTTAATAACGATGCTGCAGTTGAAGTGACGGTTCCACAATATGACTTCTCGTCGGAAGAAGGAATATATGAAGTAAAGGTCACCGCAATCGCTGGTGACAGCAAACACTCTGATAGCGATGCTAAAACATTCTCTTATGAAACAAAGAAGACTTCTTTAGCTTCTGTTGATTCAACTGGTGCAAACATCACTTGGGGTGAATACGTCGGTAAAGGTATCGAAGTTAAAACTGTTGATGCTACCGCATATACCGCAGTAGTGGGCACTAGCTACACAGTTACCAAGAGTGACTTATATATCGTGCGCGCTGCTCCTGGTTATAAGGATAATAAATATTATGTAGAAGACGATGCAGGTAAGAAAGGAATTCTCGTTTCTTTAGAAGCTGATGATGTCGTCGCTCTTGAAGACGGAACAGCAGAAACAGATATTGATCTTGCTGAAAAATACACAGTCAAGACTTATTCAACAGATTGGGTAGATACATCTGCTTCTATTAACTTAGATGGATCTACAAATAAGGGTATTTCTGATGGAAAATGTGTCAAACTTCATTTTTGGCATAACAGTCAATGGTATAAATATACCACTGCTTTAAATCTTGATAAGTCTTACGATACATTCTCATTCATGGTTAAAGGTGGAGTTAACACATCCGCAAGTTTAACTTTTGAAATTACAGATCACATTATGATTGGCTCAATCGATTTAGCAGGCGTTTATATTTCCTATATGGTTGAACCAACTGTACAAGAATGGACAAAATACACCGTTAGTTTAGATGATCCAAATTGGCAAGTCGCATATAACAACGCTAAATATTCATTCTCTCAAATTCAACCAATGATTGCTTCTTCTGGTTACACAATTAAATCATTAGCAGATATGATGCCATTCTTCTCTAAATTCTCATTAAGAGTTAGAGGAACAAAGGATGAAAAATACACAGATTGCTATTCTTGGTTTGATGATGTCGTTATTTCTAACGTAGGCGCTACATCTAAAGCAGAAACTCCAATCGTTGTTGGTGAAAATTACGTAATTGAAAGTGATGCCTTTAAAGGTACTGCTAAATTTGTAAATGATGGCACTGGAACATTATCAATCAAATTAAAATCAGATGGTTCTTCAGTCCAACTTCCAATTACTCATGCAGTAGTTGAAGGCAAACTTCATATGGTTTGTACAGCAACAGATTTTGATTTTGACGCAACATTCGTTGGCGCAAATAATGGTAAATCCTTCGTATTAGATACAGTTTCTGGAACAGCTTCTAACGCTTTTGAAAAATTCAAAGCAGAAGAATACGTATTATTTGATGATTTTGAATCCTACACCGAAACAGGTACTGGTTATGATAATAACCACAAAAACGATCCTAAACAAGTTACTGGCTTAAGATCTGCTTATTATGCAGACTGGTATAATACATCTAATCAATATGCTGTTTCTTTAGTTGGCGATTCCAACTGGAAACTTATGGGTTCTACTGACTACTTCTCATTAGATACAACTAATGGTAGAAATGGTGGAAAATGTGCCAAATTCAAAGAGAGCTCTGGTGGTGCTATGAGATACACAAATAGAGATATCCTCTTTGGCGATGGTGAAGCATTCTACGGAACAACATTCTCAATTTGGGCAAAAGGTGCAACAAACCTTGATGTCAAACTTAAAATTAGAGTCTTTACTGTTAGTAAACTTGATAAGAGCAACCACGTTTCTGATGGTGTTTCAGTTATGAAGCAAGTTACTATTACAAAGAATAGTGATTGGACAGAATATACAGTTACTCTTAAACCAAATACTGCATATTATGGCTTCACTCTTACAGCAGTTAATGGTTCTAGTGCTGCTTACCCATTGTTAGACGACATTTCAATTTACGGCTCTATTAGCCCTTGGGGAAATTAATTTAAAGATTAGAAATATTTAATTATGGCAAAAACCGTCAGATTAGAAGATATCGCTAAGGAATGTGGGGTTACTAAAGGTTTAGTAAGTCGTGCTTTAGCAGGCAAATATAACGTTGGTGATGAAACAAGAAACATCATCATGCAAAAGGCTGTTGAACTCGGTTACGACTTTAAAAAACTTAGAAGTAAAACCAATAAGAAAACTTCTGTTGTTATTATTGTCTCTTCGACAATCTTAATGAAAGAAGATTATTGGCAACCAATTATTAAGAATATGTACGCCACACTTAATAGAGCGTCTATTAAATTAGAATACTTTGTTTTTGATAGCGATAACATCGATCTTGACCAGGTTCGTTCTTTAAAAGACAATCCTTGTATTGCGTTCGTGGTTCTCCATAAGAACCCGGACGCAATCTTCAAGGAGATTCGCAACTTCAATAAGCCAATTATTGAAGTTGATCCAAAATACATTCATTCTACAGGTGTAACTCAAATCAAATATTCAAACTACACCTCTATATATGAAGCAACTAAGATCTTAATTGATTATGGTCATAGAAATATTTGCTTCTATGGTAGTGATATGCACGCTTTCAGCTTTAGAGAAAGACATGAAGGCTTTAGAGCGTGTGTCTATGACAACTTAAAAATAGGAGTTAAAGGTTTTGAAGTTATCTTTGATAACACAGACCTCCAATATAG
>JAEDNC010000027.1 GCA_016302705.1 Bacilli bacterium
AACTTTAATTTCTTTTTCTGTTGATCCTGTTTCAAATGTTGCTCCACAGGAGACACATGTAACTGTGCAACGATAGTATTTTGGGTGAATGTTGTTTTTCATTTCCGATTTCTCCTTCCGCCTAGAACAGTATGTCGTTCTAAGAAAGTATGCTGAATAACTTTAACACAGGCAATTAGCTATCTCAATATAAAAATTATAATTTTTTGGTCTAATTCTCTTTAGTAATAAAGTAAAAGTGCGAAATTAACCTCTGGATAATGCATGGATAATGCTCTATTCATGTATGGGACTAATGGGACAACTACACTTAATGGTCCTTTCATCACAGCGACAGCGATACGATTGCACATGACCTTAAATTGTTCTTCATCATATGTCACTCCATCGTTTTTGATGTGAGGATTTAATTTATTAAATAGGCCATTCTCGGTATTAAGCATTATTAGAAGGTTCATTGTATCCATGTCTTTAAATGCGTTCATAATGTTATTGATAGTGGATTTTGATAGACCGTTAATAAGATTGAAACAATAAACAACTAAATCTTGGTAGTTATTAACATATTCTTCTCTATTTCTCATAGTTGGATATTCATCGCTTTCAAAGCTAGTAATTCTATTAATGAGTTCTTTTGGAAGCGCTGTTTCGTCTTTAAATGGACTTAAAGCTTTAATTTTTTCTAATTTAAGGTTTGGATTGTAATCCAAGAGGATGTTATCGATATCTGATTTATAAATATCCACCATAACACCTGGATGAACAAATTGATCAAATTGATATGGGACAACATATGGAACAAATTCTGCAGAGTTATAAATGTTGAAGATAGAATTATATTCTCTTTCTAATAAATGTTTTGGGATTGAATTAGGTGCTTCATAGGTATAAGCAAACATATTTTCTTCTTCAATAACCCCATTATCTATTAAATCTTTAGCGACTAAATCAATAACTCCACCAGCGCGAGAATAACCCGCTAAAAGCATCTTATAAGGGGTTTCTTGATAGGTTTTCAAGTATTCTGCTAGTTCGCTTTCGACTAATAAGGCAGGTTGATAAAAGCCTTGATGTGGGCCTTCTTCACCCACCATAAAATTAAGACCCCATTCGTAGGCGCTATAGCTTATACCTTTGCCAATTACATAGATTAAATCGCTATTATTAATCTTTTTATGTGCAAAGACAAACGAGAATAAAGAATCTGAAACACCCCAATCTTTAGAAAAGTAAATATCATCACAATTTTCTGAAATTAAATAATTGGTAGCTGCTATTTTATCTGTGATACAATTCACTAATCCGTTTGCGTATAAAGCGATGTGTCTATTAAAAGTAGTGGCTGAAGATTCAAACATATGCTCATCAATGATGTAATCAAATCTAGCAGGCTCATCAAAATATAAACCTGGTAAAAGCACTTTTTTCCATGTAATTTCGTTTGTTGTAAATGTAGAATTAATTGTGTAGTCACTATTTATAATAGTGTCGAAATCAAATAACCAACTATCAAATATGTATTCGGTTGTTTCAGTTGCTTTTTTGCCAGGAGTTAATTTAGGAGCAACCACTTTTTCTCCAGGATTAACTTCTACAGTAGTAAAGTTGTAATTGTTGCCATCAATAAATGTACAACTATATTTGTCCCATTTAGCGATTAAGTTAACATTTGAAGTAAATGGAGTGTCTTTTGTGTATTCAACATCTTCTTTTCCCCAACCTGTGAACCAACCTAGGAATTGTCTCCCTTTTTTATATGGGGTAGGAAGTTCTAAGGTAGAACCACTTGTGACTAAATATGTAGTTTCACTAAGTTTTCCTCCGTTTGCATCTAAAGTCACAGTAAAAGTTGCTGGTTGGTTACAGCCTATAACGCTTGTAGCAAATGTGAACAGTAAAAATATAGATGCAAATTTGTTTTTCATTAAATAGCCCAGTTTCCTTCTTTAAAGATAACAGTTTTTTTGCCATCAAAAGAAGTACCAACGATTTCTAAATCTTTAGTTCCAATCATAAAGTCAACGTGGATCATTGAATCATTTAAACCCGCTTTTATAGATTCTTCTGTGGTCATAGAAGCTCCATTAGGTAATAACTCCTTAAACGCCGCTCCTAAGGCTAAATGGCAGGCTGCATTTTCATCGAAAAGTGTCTCGTAGAATAATAACCCACTTTTTTGGATTGGAGAATCGTATGGAACTAAAGCAACTTCTCCTAATTTTGAAGCACCTTCATCCATTTCAACCATTTGCTCTAAAAGCTTTTGATTTTTCTTTGCTTTCACTTCGCAAACTCTGCCATTTTTAAATCTCACAGAAAAGCCGTCTATTAATTGACCGTTATATGAAAGCGGTTTACTTGCATAGACAATTCCTTCGCAGCTTCCAGCACGTGGAGAGGTGAAAACTTCTTCACTAGGAATATTAGGATTAAAAATACGATTGTCATCGGTGTATTCTGCTCCTCCACCCCAGTGAATTCCCTTTAATAATTCGACCTTAAAATTAGTGCCGTTACTTGATTTATATTCTAGGTATTGTAAATCCAATTCTTCAAGTTTTTGACGGTATTTTTTAAGGTTTTTGTTATGATTTTCCCAGTTTTCTACTGCTTTGCCATCCACTCTAGAAGTTGTTAGAATTGCTTCCCAAAGAGCCTCAACTGCTTCTTCTCCTTTTAAATTAGGAAATACGCGTTCTGCCCACGCAACAGACGGAACAGCAGCGATACACCATTTATATCTTCCATCCATCATGTTTCTATATGGTTTAATCTTTTTTCTAATTGCCAAGGTTGATCTAGATAAAACGGATTGTTTAATCCCTTTAAAAGCATCAGGGTCATCACTTACTAAATGGAGAACACTTGGAAGGTTCTTTACCATGTATTTTTGTTCTGCAATTTTATAGCTTGGAACTTTGCTTAATTCCCTGACGGTTTCATATTGATAATTTAACTTACTTATCTTATTATCATGGAAGTTAACTTTAACGTGTTTTGCACCTGCTTTATAGCATTCTTCGACAACCATTCTAACGAATTCGATTTGATCTAATTGAGTGTTAATCCAAACCTCTTCTCCTGGTAAAACACTTACTCCCATCTTTGCAAGTAATTCTGCGTATTCTTTTAATCTAATTTTATTCATTTTGACGACCTCTTTTCTTTACTATTCTACATTTTTAATGTAAAAATAAGTAGCAAAGTAATAATTGAATTATGTCAAAAAAAGATTTTAGAGAAATAGATGAGTTTGAAAAAAGCCTCTCAACAACATATCGTAGAGGTATTTGGTCACGTTTTGTTAAAGGATTAAAAGAATACAAAATGTTAGAGCCAGGAGATAGAGTGTGTGTCTGTATTTCTGGTGGAAAAGATTCAATGTGTTTAGCTAAGCTATTCATGTTACTTCAAAGGCATAGTGACTTTGATTTTGAAGTTGAATTCTTAGTTATGGATCCTGGATATAACAAAAAGAATTTTGATTTGATCAAAAAGAATATTGAGACACTTAAAATTCCTGCAAAATTTGTAAAGACTGATATTTTTGAAATCGCTAATCTAAGAGACGAGAAAAGTCCGTGCTTCTTATGCGCTAGAATGAGGCGTGGTGCTCTATATAATTCCGCAAAAGCACTCAACTGCAATAAAATTGCTCTAGGCCATCATTATGATGATGTCATTGAAACAACATTAATGAATATGCTTAATAGTGGCTCATTCCAAACTATGCTTCCTAAACTTCATAGCACTAACTTTGAAGGAATGGAGTTAATTAGGCCTATGTATTTTATTAGAGAAAAAGATATTAAGGCGTGGGCAAAACATCACAATCTTGAATTTATACAGTGCGCGTGTAAATTTACTGAAGCAAATGCGAATGAAGAACTTACAAGTCAAAGAGCAGCTACTAAAAAGCTTATTCAAGAGTTAAAAAAAGACATTCCTCAAGTAGATCAGAATATCTTCAAAGCTGCTGAGAATGTTACCTTAGATATGATTCTTGGATATAAAGATAAAGGTATACAACATTCGTTCTTGGACGATTACGATAATAAAAAATAAGGCGTTTCTTGCGCTTTATTTTATTTTATCGATTAGTGTTCCGACTCCACAATAAATAAAGAATGTTAGAGCATTCAACAACTCTATTTTTCCTTCAAGTTCTCCATGCTCTTTCATATCTCGTTCTTAAATTCCAGAATGGGTTATTTATGTGATGACCTTTCTTTTAAGAATTACCAAAGGAACGTTAAAGTGTTTAACTTTGCTAATCTTTGCTTTATATTCCGAGAATTCTAAAGCACCAACTAAAGTTGATAAACCAACTAGAGTTGGATTTTTGAATTGAACTTTTGTTAAATTTCTCGAATTGGTCAGACATATTATTTTTTTACATTTCTAATAGGTATAAGAAAAGGGATAAATATATCCCTTAACTTGTTATTCGACTTTTATGTCTTTAATCAAGACATCTCTTCCAGTAACTAAATAGGTATGAGGTCCATGGCAATATGGACATTCTTTACCATATTCAGTAGTGGAATAAGTCTTTTTGCAGTCTTCGCAATAACTGATACCGGCGATAGAAATATAATTGAGTTTACACTCTTTCATATATTCTGTTTTCTTTATCGCCCAATTGAAGGCATCAACGAAGTATTCTTTGACAACTCCGCTGACTTCTCCAATTTCTAGGGTAAGTTCAACAACTTTATTGACCTTATTCTTTTTTGCGAGTTCTTCGACTTGATTAATGACGTGTACTACAATTCCTAATTCGTGCATTATTTAACCGCATTTCCAGTATCTGGTTTTGTCTTTTTGGCTTCTTTGTAGTATTTATTCCATTCTCTACGTTTCTTTGCCATCATGCGGGCTTCCTTAGATCCTGAATTAAAGAGAATCTTGAATGCACGTGGTATAGCGTAGCTTATGAGTCCAGAAGCTTTCTTTTCAGCTTTTCTCATATTGGAACATTCTGGATGATCTCTTACTAAGTGGATCGCATCAAAGTTACACTTTGTTGTACAAATACCACAACCGATACACTTATGTGGATCAACGTGAGCAGCACCACAGCTTAAGCATCTAGCGGTTTCAATCTTAACTTGTTCTTCAGTTAAGGTCTTATGAGCATCTTTGAAGGAGTTCTTGTAGTCGATGGTTTCATCCATACCAGCTTCTTGTCTACCAGCATCATCATAACCAGGAAGAGTAATGTCTTCTTTGTTAAGTGGAGTAAATCCACGATGGTTAAATGCGATAGTTGGGTTAGCATTTGGACGAACATGTCTTGCTAAAGCATCAGCGACTTCGTGACCTGCTGCGATTGCGTTAATAACGAATTTTGGTCCAGTGAAGACGTCACCACCAACGAAGATATCTTCGTCAGCAGTTTGATATGTAAGTTTATCTGCTAATGGGTAATTGCCGTGCCAGAATGTAACTTTACTTCCTTTAAGTAAGTCGCCCCAAACGATTTCTTGGCCGATAGCAAAGATAATCTTGTCTGCTTCGACTTCTATGGTTTCATTTTCGTCATATTTTGGTGAGAATTTACCGGTTTCTGGATCGATAGTGGATAAACATTTCTTAAAGACGATACCTGTGACTTCGCCTTTGGCGTTGATCTTAATTTCTTTTGGTCCCCAACCATTATTGACTCCGATATCTTCTTCTAAAGCTTCTCTAACTTCTTCGTTAGTTGCTGGCATTGTGTCTCTACTTTCTAAGCAGTACATATTGACACTCTTAGCACCTAATCTATGAGCAGCTCTAACACAGTCAATAGCGACATTACCTCCGCCAACGACAACTACGTTGCCCTTGAATTCTTTTTTGCTCTCAAGAGCTTCTTTTAAGTAATTGACAGCGATATCTGTTCCCTTAGCGTTATCATTTGGAACACCAGGACGTTTACCGCCTTGGCATCCGATAGCGATATAGAAAGCTTTGTATCCTTGTTTTTTGAGTTCTTCGATAGTGATATCTTTACCAACTTCGACACCACATTTAATTTCAGCACCTAAAGCCTTAATAATATCGATTTCAGCTTCGATAACATCTTTTTCTAATTTATATGATGGGATTCCATACATCATCATTCCACCTGGCTTCTCATTCTTTTCAAAGACAGTTGGTTTAAAGCCCATTTCGCATAAGTAGTAGGCTGCGGATAATCCAGCAGGACCAGCACCGATAATAGCAATCTTTTCATCGAATTTACCATAGGTAGATGCAACAATCTTCTCTGGAACATAACGATCTTTAGAATTAATTTCTAAATCCGCTAAGAACTTCTTAACTGCATCGATGCTGACTGGACGATCAATTGTTCCTCTAGTACAAGCATCTTCGCATTTCTTATTACAGACACGACCACAAACGGCTGGGAATGGGTTTTGAGTCTTGATTAAAGCAAGAGCCTCTCTATATTTACCTTCCTTGGCCATTTGGAGATAGCCTTGAACTGGAACGTGAGCAGGACAAGCTACTTTACAAGGAGCAGTACCTGTTTCCCATGTATCTGATTTTCTAGCGGTATCACGATAGTTTTCATCCCATGCGTATTTACCCCATTTGATTTTATCTGGGAGCACTGCGTATGGATATTTAACTTCTTTGCCATCTTTATTACATAATTTTTGGCCTAACTTAACAGCACCGGTTGGACAGTTAGAGACACATTGACCACAAGCAACACAATTTTGTGGATTAACTTTAGCAGTGTAAGCACTTCTTTCAAGATTTGGGGTATTGAATAAGAGCGCTGTTCTTAAAGCGTTACAAATCTTAACATCACAGTTACAAATATCAAAAATTTTATTTTCGCCATCGATATTTGTGATTTGGTGAACGAAACCGTTCTTCTCTGACAATTCAAAGATTTCTAATGCTCTTTCTTTAGTGATGTAGTGGGCTCTGCCTGTTTCAACAGTGTAATCGGCCATATCACCAAATTGGACACACCAATCATCAACATCATCAATACATCCTTCGCCTAACATTGCTCTACTTGCTCTACAAGAGCAGATACCAGCGGAAATGTGTCCTTCATATTTTTTCATCCAGTGAGAAATCTTTTCAATGTCGATTGCTTCATTATTTGATTCAATCGCCTTTTCTACTGGGATAACGTGCATACCAACACCGCCTCCACCAGGAGGAAGCATTTCGGTAACTCCAGCAAGTGGGGTGAATGTCATTCTTTCAAAGAATGATGCGACTGCTGGGTTCTTAGCAATTCTATCTACTGTGGAGTTCATAAGCTCCGCACTTCCTGGGACGAAGTAAGAGAGCATATATCTCTTAATTTTTGGTTTGTCTTCAAGAGGATGATCCCAAGCATAGTTATCTCCGTAATCATATTCAATGATACCGATAACAGACATATCATCTAATAATTTTTGAAGTTCGACAGGATTAACGTCTTTACAAAGTTCACACATTTGTTCGAATGTGTAATGTTTACGTTGCTTCATCTTAAGCAAGACATCAATCATTGGTTCAGTAAGAACTTCTCTTAATCCCCAATATTCATGGTCTGTGGTTTTAACACCGGCGAGTTTGTGTGGAACTACATCGGTAATCTTTCTAGCGAGCTTACAAAGTTTCTTTTCGTAGCTGTAACCTTTTTCTCCGTAATATTGGGAAACGATTTTTGTATTCTTCTCTGGCATATTATTTCTCCTTCCAGTTTTGAATCTTTTCTTTGAAATATATTGCAACCTGGTCGATATTCTCGCCAGTTTTTGCACTGATAGGGATTATTGTGGCGTTAGGATTACGTATTTTAATGGCTTTCTTACACTTTTCGAGGTCGAAATCGAAATATGGAAGAGCGTCGATTTTATTAATAATCACTAAGTCACATTTCTCAAACACAAGAGGATATTTAAGCGGCTTATCATCACCTTCTGGTATAGAAAGAATCATGATATCCATACTTGCTCCGGTGTCGAACTCAGCAGGGCAGACTAGATTACCAACATTTTCTAGGAACACAAGGTCTAGGTCGCTGATATTTATTCCATCTAACCCCTTTTTGGTCATGCCAGCGTCTAGATGGCACATTCCAGAAGTATGTAGCTGGATAGATTTAACTCCAGTATTCTTAGCGATGGATATTGCATCAACATCACTGTCGATATCTGCTTCCATCACCCCAATTCTTAAATCTTTCTTAAGAACATTGATGAGTTTTGTTAGAGTAGTGGTTTTGCCTGCTCCAGGAGAAGACATCAAGTTGACTACAAAAACACCTCTGTCTTTTAAATAAGCCCTTAAAGCATTTGCTTCAAGGTCATTATCGGCATAGGCCGATCTATTCACAACTATTGTTTTAATTTCCGACATATCTGTATTTGTATTTTAGTTAAAATAAATCAATAAAACAAATACAAAAAACAAAATGTGATAAAATAACAGGTGAGGCTACACATATGGATTATCAAGTTATTAAAGTAAAAGAAGATGTTTTGGTAGAAAATGATAAAAAGGCTAAAAAAGTAAGAGAGACACTAAAAAAGAAAAATGTCTATTTCATTAATGTCATGGCTTCTCCTGGTAGTGGTAAAACCACTCTTTTGGTCAATTTAATTAATAAATTAAAAATCAAATACAAAATTGGCGTTATGGAAGCAGATATCGATGGAGAAGTAGACGCCCAAAGAATTTCTAATCTCACTGGTGTAAAAGCAATTCAAGTCCATACATCAGGGGCATGTCATTTAACAGCCCAAATGACTAATGAAGCCCTCAATAGTTTTGATATCGACGGCTTAGATTTAGTAATTTTAGAAAATATTGGTAACTTAGTTTGTCCAGCAGAATTTGATACAGGTAGTAACATCAATATGATGCTTCTATCAGTACCAGAAGGTGATGATAAGCCACTTAAGTATCCACTTATGTTCCAAGTAAGCAATATAGCGGTTATTACAAAGATTGATACATTACCAGTATTTGATTTTGACTTTAACAAATGTGAAGCCAATATTCACAAAAGAAATCCAAACGCAAAAATGTTTAAGGTTTCAGCATTAAAAGATGAAGGAACTGAAGAACTTGCAAAATATATTGATACACTGATCACTAATTCAAAATAGAAGTTTTGTCAGTTATATAGTAATTGATTCAAAATATATATTTTGTTATAATTACTATTATGAAAAAGATTTTAGAAAACGGCACCTATACAGGCGAAAGAGCGCTTTTCATGTCTAAAGATATCCATTTTTTATCATGTGTTTTTGAAGATGGAGAATCCCCATTAAAAGAAAGTAGAGACATCAATTTAGATAACACTGAATTTAGATGGAAATACCCACTTTGGTATTGTAAGAACGTTGCTTGTAATAAGGTCACTTTTTCATACACTGCTAGAAGCGGAGTATGGTACACAGACAACGTTAAATTCGTTGGATGCAACATTGAAGCACCTAAAACTTTTAGAAGATGCGATGGTGTTGAATTAGTATCAGTTGACCTTCCAAACGCGCAAGAAACCCTCTGGAAATGCAAAAACGTAAAGATGAATCACGTTAAAGCAAAAGGTGATTATTTCGGTTTCAATAGTGAGGATATTGAGATAGATGATCTTTATTTAGATGGTAATTATTGTTTTGATGGTGGAAAGAATATCGTAATTAGGAATTCCGTATTGATCAGTAAAGATAGTTTTTGGAATTGTGAAAATGTTATAGTCATCAATAGCACAATTGAAGGCGAATATTTAGCGTGGAATTCTAAAAATTTAACTTTAATTAACT
>JAEDNC010000028.1 GCA_016302705.1 Bacilli bacterium
ATATCCAAACATGGATTATTATCTCCACGCCGGAGACTCACAAAGCTCTTCAATGGTCATCTATCCATTTGATTCAGTTTTAGGTAACTGCGATTATTATGACTTCGACCGCTATAGAAGAATCAAAACTTCAGTGGGCGATATTTTTATGAAGCACTTTCCAACTTTGCATAATAATGAGGCAAAGAATGTAAAAATATTTATACACGGGCACACACATAGAAACGAGTTATACATGGATAATGATGGTTTAATCACTCTTTGTCCTGGTTCTATTTCTCGTCCTCGCGATGGGACTATTGGAAGTTACGCTATTATCAACATTGAAAATGAACAAATAGAGATTAAGGTTATTGAGGCTGAAACAAATAACATTCTCAAACTTTTGAATTTATAGTAATATAGGAAACTGGAAAGAAAGTAGGTCTACATTATATGTATCCTGAATATAACAAAGTAAAAGCCAAATGTGCTGAAGCAAATTTAATTTTGCAAACATCCAAAACAATGGAAGACATCTTCATTCTCTCAACAAAGAGAAACGAGAAGAGAATCGTCAACACTTACATTGATCAAAAAGGAAAAATTAAGAAATACAAATATTCTTTATTTAGAAAACACACTTTTGAAATCGCTTCTATTTTAGCGAATTTCATGATTCAAAAACCAAAAAACGTCCCAATCGTTTTAAAGGCTGCTAATGGTCCACACTGGGGAGAAATCTTCTTTGCCATCTTAATGTGTGGTTATAAACCATTACTCGTCGATGCTAGAACTTCTAAAGAAGGCACCGATAACTTAATCGCTCAAGGAAAGGCTATTGCTATCATTACTGATGACAACTATTCCTATGATGTTCCTAAGTTCTCATTAAAAGATATTTTAGAAGAAAAACACAGTTATGACTTTGCTCCTAACTGGGAAAACGAAGTTATCTTCTGTTCCTCTGGAACAACTGGTAACGTCAAACTCATGGTTTTCAATGGTGAAAACCTCTGCAACCAAATCGCTGCTGCTCTTAATTTCCAAGAGACAACAAAAGATCTTTTATATCCAAAGTCAATGGGTCCACTAAGAGTTATGGCAATGATTCCATTCCATCACATCTTTGGATTTATCGCGACCTTCTTATGGTACTTCTATTTCGGTGCAAACTTTGTTTTTGTCCGTTCATTAGCGCCATCCGAAGTTCAATCCGTAGCTCAAAAATTTAAAGTTACTCACGTCTTCTCAGTCCCGCTATTCTGGGATTCTATTGCTCAAGGGTTAGAAAGAAAACGCGCCTTAGAAACTCCAGCTAAGCAAGAATTAATTGATAAGTTAATTGGCTATAACACCGGTAAGCTTTCTAGAGAAGAAGCTGGACCATATAAAGCAGTTCAAAACATTATCCAAAAGAAATTATTAGGCAATAAAATTCGTTATTGTATTTCCGGTGGTGGTTACTTAGATAGCAAGACTCAAACCGTGATTAATGGTATTGGTTATCCATTATATAATGGATATGGTATGACAGAAATCGGTATTACATCTGTCGAACTCGCTCCACAAGTAGAACTCAGACTTAAAGGTTCAATCGGTATTCCACTACATGGAATTCAATACAAGATTAAACCAAGAGGAAAAGAAGCTAACACAGGTGAATTATTCGTTAAATCCAAGATCACTCACATTCGTGAAATTGTCGGTGGAGAAGAAAAGGCTACTACACTTGATGAAGAAGGGTATTTCGCTACTGGTGATATCGCTGAAGTCGATGCCACTAATAGATATTACTTAAAAGGTCGTATTAAAGACGTCATCATTAATGCTGATGGAGAAAACATCTTCCCAGATGAACTTGAAATTTTCTTCAAAGGCATTAAACACCTTATCAATGTCTGTGTCTTAGGCGTTGATCAAAAAGGCAGCATGAATCAAAAGGTTGTCGCTGCTGTTGAAATCGATAATAACGCTACCGAAGAAGAAATCGAAACTCTTAAAGCAGAGATGAGAGAAATCGGCCAAAAACTTCCAAAAGGAACAAAGATTACTGAATTCTATTTCTGCAGAAAGAAACTCCCAATCGCTAACAACATGAAAGTTAAACGTTTTGTTGTTAAGAAGGGTATTGAATCCAATTCAAATGATTATATTTCATTTGACTTCAAGGCTGAAAGCAAAGCAAGCAAAGTCTTTGATAAAGAAACAGTCGAAAAGATTTTAGAACCAATGAGAAGCATTTTCTCAAAGATTCTTATCCTTCCAAAATTCAAGATTGATGATGAAGGACACTGGGTTGATGATTTAGGTGGAGATTCTATGAGTTATGTTGAATTAATCACTACAATTCAAGACACATTTGATGTCACAATTCCAGAAGGACTATATGGTCGCTTAGCAACCGTTAACGATTTCACCGAAGAAGTTGCTAAACTCAAAAAGAACAAATAATTACAAATTATATTTGCATTATTTATAGACTTTTAGTATCATTGCTACTGACGCAAAAATAGAAAAAGAGGAAATTTTATGGCAAACATTAAATCACAAATCAAACGTAATCGCACAAATGAAATTGCTAGAGACAGAAATAGAGCAGCAAAAAGCGCTATCCGCACCGCTTCTAAAAAAGTAAGAGTTGCTGTTGAAGCAAAAGACTTAGCAACTGCAGAAGCCGCTTTAGTCAATGCTTTTAGATTAATCGACAAATCCGTTTCTGATGGTATTCAACACAAAAATACCGCCAGCAGACAAAAAGGCGAATTACAAAGATTAGTCAACTCTTTAAAATAAATTTTATTTATTGCGTTTTAAATTTTAGCAAAAACATCTCAAATGCATAATAGCGGTCAATTTGACCGCTTTTTATGTCGAGATCTAATTGATATAAATCATCTAACACTTGGTGAATTGTATTTTCAGAAACACGATAAATATATTTAGAAAGAACATAGACTCTTCCTGGTTTGATTTTTAATTCTCTAGCGATTTCTTCTTGAGTCTTTCTTTGACGATAGAGATAAGACACTTGATTTAATAAGCGAAATTGGTTCGCTAATTGAGAAATAAGAGTAACAGGCTCAACTCCATTAATCTTTAAATCTTTGAGCATTCTAACGGCCTCTCCGTTATTTCCATCAAGAAGCAAATTGAAAATAAGGAAAGTGTTGTCTTCTAATGGACGCGCCACTAATAAGCAAACATCTTTATAACGGATATGGTCAGTGTATAAAGTTAGTACTTGGATTGAATTAGCAAATAGTCCAACATCTCCGTCAGTTCTAGTAGCAAGTTCAATTAATGCATCTCTATCAATCGTAATTCCTTTTTTATTAACAAAAGCTTTTACGTATTCGTTCCATCCTTTTTCATCTGGATCGGTTATTTCGACGATTTTAGCTTTTTCTTTTAAAGCTTTGAACAATTCGTTCTTCTCATCCACAGATGAAGATGTTACTGATAAAATCAGTAATGTTTCTTCAACGCCTCCACTTTGAATAAAATTTAAAAGCGTTTTATAATCTTGATCTTGATCAACTTTGTTTTTTGGTTTTGGTTTAAGTAAAAAGTAGCAGTTCTCTAAGGACACTACTTTCTTTTCATATCCAAGAGCGACATATTGACATTCATCAACAACATTTTGAACTAAAAAGTTGTTTCCATCTAATTTAATAAAATTAAGGTCATCAGGTTTTTCTGAACCTAAAAAAGATTCACCGATTTTTCTAATCTGTGATTTCACTGTTGGACCTTGATTACCGTAAATAAAATAAATCATCCCTTTTATTATAATCTTTTTGCCAGTTACTCTGTCAAAAAGTAATTGTGCTTTCGATATCTGTTCTTCTTATTTTTACTTTGTATTTCTTCAAAACTGCTAATACTTCGTTATGAGGATGACCGTAGAAATTATTTTTTCCACAGGAAATAATTCCTACTGTTGGATGAAGATATTTTATCCAAGCTTCACTTGTTGACGTTTTAGAACCGTGATGTCCCACTTTTAATATGTCACAAGGAATATATTCGTTGTCTTTTTTGATAGCGGTCTCAATCTTTTTAGGGGCATCTCCCATAATTAAATAATTAAAGTTGTTAATCTTAAAGCTTATCACTAATGATTCATCATTTTCTTCACTCCATAATTCTGGATATACATTGTAATTAGTGAGTATTAATCCTCCAACATTAAGAGGGAACTTTTGATAGTCTTTGATATATTCTTTGACGGTGAAATTCTCAATTAAAGAAGGTGCTGCTCCTGAATGGTCAAAATCATCATGAGTAGTTATTAACATATCGATATGGTAAATTTGATTCTTTTTGAAATATGGAATGAGCACCTCTTTAGCGATGTCTTTATATTTATTGCCACCTGTATCAATTAAAATAGAGTACTGTTTATATTTAATCAAAGTAGAGTCTCCTTGACCTACATTAATAAAAGAAACATAGTCTCTAATCATATTCTTTATCGGCAAAAAATGGAGAAGAAAAATAAATAAAAGAACACTCACTGTTAGGTTTTTCATTGGTCTTAGTCTTATCGATAAATAGTAAATGAATAATAGAAAGATTATCTCAAATAGTAAAAACGATAATGGATTTAGAGGTGAAATATAGATTTTAACTAATACTGGCGAGATAAACTTTAATGAGCTGTTTAAAACTTTAACTAGATTGCAGATAAATATTTGAAGTGGAATCCCTAATAAAGATAAAAAAGATAGAAGAAAGATAAATAGATATATCGGAGACACTAAAAAGAATAAAGGAACAGAGAATAAAGAAATCTCAGAATAATATTTGATTGAGAAAGGAATGAAACTCACTGAATTAAGCAAAGTTAAAAATAGACTCTTAACAAACTCTTTCTTAAATCTGAATGAGCTATTAATAAAGAATGTTAATATCGGAATAAAATAAGTAAGAATAAAACCGTCTTGTAATGCTAAATGGTAATCCAAAAGTAAAAACAAGATTCCAGTAAATGAGACTATTTGAATATATGAATATTTCTTTTTCAGAAAATAATTATTTATATATCTTAGTATTGCTAAAACAAAAAACTTAATAACAATGAATTTGGGGAAGGTGAATATCAAATATGGAACAAATAGAAATAGCGATAATAGATCTACAATTTTCTCTTTTTTTATAGCTAAGCCAAGCAGTTTTTTAAATAGAGAATATAGGAAATATAGATAAACACCACTAGAAGAGATTAATCGAGCTAAATGAAGTTCTCTGCTTAGATCATTAATCTCGCTTTCTTTTCCACTTCCAAAAAGAATAGATCCCACTATTCCCTGAGTGTTTTCATCAAATCTCTTAAGAAAGTTTTGCTTAAAAGCGTACAGCCTAATCGGATTTTTGAATTTAACCTCTAATTTCTTAATTTCTAACTCGCTATAAACTCCTTTTGAATTAAGGTAATTCTTAAAATCAAATTCTGATTCCAGAGTTACAAAATCAAGTTCTTTTTTATATCCAGTAATTAAAAGAACATCTCCTATTTCATGGTCGTGTTCCTTTTCATACACATATAATTTTTCAAAAGACGAAGAACCAATATAATAGTTATCTTTTACTTCTGTAACTAATAAACGATATCTTTCTTTAGTAAATGTAGGCCTAATAAAGGATAGGCCCACACCTAATAAAGATGTAAAAAGCATAATGAAGGCAATCTTTTTACTTTGTTTAATAAATAGATACGTTAAGAAAATCGCTAAAGCGATAACGCCTACGATAACTCCTGTTCTTATATTTATTCCTATAAATAGAGAAATAAACAAGAATAGGACTATCACGCGTGTAAGATTACATAGTTACGGATTTTACGGTAAGTTGCATTACCAATCCCATAGACTTCTAAAAGTTGTTCTAAAGATGAGAATAGACCGCTATCATTACGGTAAGTGACAATTGAATTAGCAATTGTGTTAGTAATGCCATTAACTTTAGCTAGAGTTTGAGCATCATCAACATTGATATTAACTTTTTCAATCTCGCTAGCGTTACATAAGTCAGTAACATCATATTTTGAAGCAATGTAATAAGTCATTCCACTAGTAAGGATCGATGTTTCATAAAACGCTCTTTCATCCGCGTTATTAGTTAATCCACCCGCAGCCTCAATAAGATCAGACATCAACGCTCCATCTTTTAAAGTGTATGTGCCTGTTTTATATACTTCTCCTTCGACAACTACAGAAAAAGTATTTGCAACCTCAGTCACATTTGCGGCAGACTGAATACCGATGTTTGGGTCAAGAACAAGAAATGTAGCAATAACCGCAACGGTAACTACTACAACCCCAATTAAGATTTTAATCATAATAAAACCCCCTTCATATTAATAAAGAGGGCGATTAGAGCATTTTTTTAAAAATATTTTTCAAAAAAATAGAAAAAGCCCTAAGGGCTTTTAAATTCAAAGTATTTTATTAAGCGCCAACTTTGAGAACTTCAATCTTATAATTCTTCTTAGCTTTGATTTCAACGATGTCGCCAACACCTTTGCCAATTAAAGCTTCGCCTAATGGACATGCATTGGAAATCTTGCTGTTAAATGGATCGCTTTCAACAGTACCAACAATCATGTATTTAGCTTCTTTTCCGTTTTCTAAGAATTTGATAGTGACAGTAGAACCAAGGGCAATTTTGCCTTCTTTTTTCTTGGAACGTTTTTCATCATCGATTATTTCATAGTTAGAAAGAATATCTTCGATTTGTTTAATTCTGCCTTCAACTTCGGCTTGTCTATTTCTTGCGGCGTCATAATCAGCGTTTTCGCTTAAGTCACCTTGAGCACGTGCTTCTGCTAATTGTTTTTTAACATCTTCACGAACGACATCGATTAAATTTCTAAGTTCTTTTTCAAGTTCTTCTTTACCGACTTTTGTTAATTTTACTTTATCTGTCATGGTCTAAACCTCTTTTTTATCAAGCGTTATTATATCAATAACGACTTACTTATGCTATAAGAAATTAATAGATTTAGTTTTAAATCTATCTTAGTTTTCTTCTTCCTCAAATCCATCTTCATTAAAAGCGTTAAAGACTTCTTCTACTTCTTCATATTCTTCTTCACTTTCAATTTCGAATAATTCTCCATTATCGTTATATTCCATAGCGATAACTTCTTCTGGATTGTCTTTCTCATAGAGGAAGACATATTTTTTCTTTCTCTCAGGATGTTCGTATGTGAAGAGAATTTCCATTATACGTTCGTTACCGTTCTCATCCATGATAGTAATTTGTTTTTCATCCATAATATCCATATTATTTGTTTCCTTTCATTCGAATATAAAAATCCAAGATTTCACACGCCGCTAAACGGTCAACTGTTTCTTTGTGTTTTTTAGTAGAAACATTCATTTCATAAAGTGTTTTATGAGCGGAAATGCTTGTCATTCTTTCATCTTGTAAATCAATCTTGAGTGTTGGGTCTTCACTAAGTAAATCATTTTTAAATTTAATTGATGATTCAGCTCTCCAACCTTGAGAGCCATCCATATTAATTGGTAATCCAATTACAATGTTCTTAATTCCGGTAGACATTACTACTTCATGAACGCGTTTACGCGCTTGAGAGTAAGCATCTTTTTGGAAACGGAAAGTCTCTAATCCATGAACAAATCCCAAGGAATCACTTGTCGCAATTCCTAAGGTTACTGTTCCTAAATCAAGTCCAATATATTTTTCCATTACTTAATGGTTTCCTTTGCTAATTTAATTGCGTCAGCAATCTTTGACTTGTCTTTACCAGCACCACTAGCAAAGTCTGGTCTTCCTCCACCAGATCCACCTAAAGCGCCAGCAGTGAGTTTTACTAAATCACCAGCTTTATAGGTTTTAAGCGCTTCTCCGTTTACACTACAGATAACTGAAACGCTATTTGCGTCATCACCAAGTAAAACAATGACTGAATTTGGATGAGATACTTTAAGTCTATCAATCAATGACGCTAACGCATTTCTATTCGCGTCTTTAATGTGTTTGACTAAAATTTCATATCCATTTGCTTGGGTGAATTCGTTATTAATGGAGTTAGCTTCACTACTTGCTAATTTATTTTGTAATGTTTCAACAGTCTTTTTAAGATCGGCTTTTTCATTTAATAATGTCGTAAGTCTAGTTGCTACTTCGCCATAAGATCCAGCGCCTAAAGAATTTCTTGCTTGATTGAGCATATTTTCTCTTTTCTTAAGAAGTTCATAAGCTCCTAAAGAAGTACGGGCAACGATACGACGAACGCCACTAGCAACACTTTCTTCACTTTCAATGACAAAGATTCCAATATCTTGAGAATTCTTAACGTGAGTTCCACCACAGAATTCTTTAGAAACTTCGCCAAAACAAACGACTCTAACTACATCGCCATATTTATCATCAAATAACGCTTTTGCGCCAATCTTTCTTGCTTCATCAATTGAAAGAATTTTTGTTTCTTCAGGGATAGATTCACTAATCCAACGATTAACCTTTCTTTCAACTTCAGCAATCTCTTCTTCTTTCATCTTTTCAAAGTGTGAGAAGTCAAAGTGAATATACTCAGAACAAACATAGCTACCTTTTTGAGCAATGTGACTTCCAAGCACTTCTGTTAATGCACTTTGGAGTAAGTGAACTGAACTATGGTTTCTTGTTGTTAAATTTCTATTTAGTGTATCGATTGATAATTTGACTTTATCACCAACTTTAATTTCTCCATATAAAACGGAAACGTGATGTAGATGTTGCTTATTAGGAGCCTTGTTAACATTAGTGACTCTAGCTTCCATTTCTTTATTAAAAATGGTTCCTTTATCGGCGACTTGTCCACCGCTTTCCGCGTAGAATGGAGTTTCTTTAACAATTAAATCACCTTCACCGGTTAATGTATCAACTTTCACCCCATCGACAAATAGACCAATAACTTCGCTTTCACATTCGGTGATTTCATAGTTGAATTTGCTTTCAGAGGTAAATTGCAATAGATCAATTGATTGCTTATTCATGGATTGTAAATCTCCACGAGCCGCTCTCGCTCTTTCTTTTTGCTTGTTCATTTCTTCGTTGAATTCATTAATATCAACTGTAACACCATTTTCTTCACAGATTTCCAACGTCAATTCTTTAGGGAATCCAAATGTGTCATATAACTTAAACATATCTTTTCCAGATAATGTTTTGCTTTCTTTAATTAAATCGTTAAGGAGAGCTTCACCATTAGATAATGTCTTAATAAACTTTTCTTCTTCGGCAATAATTAATTTCTTAACGTATGCTGCTTTTTCAATTAAGTATGGGTAGAAGTCTTTCATGATTTCCACAACGATATCAACTAGTTGATATAAGAATGGTTTATCAATTCCTAGGACTCTTCCAAATCTCTCTGCTCTTCTTACTAATCTACGTAAGACATAACCTCTACTTTCGTTAGAGAAAACTTCTCCGTCTGCAGTTGCAAATGTTACCGCTCTAATGTGGTCAGCAATTACTCTAAAGGCCATTTTATTAGATTCATATTTTTTGCCTGATAATTCTTGCACCTTTTCAATGATTGGCCAGAATAAATCGGTTTCAAAGTTAGATTGAGTTCCTTGCATAACGCATGCAAGTCTTTCTAATCCAGCACCTGTATCGATGTTCTTGCTTGGAAGTTCTTTATATTCACTTCTTTTCTTT
>JAEDNC010000101.1 GCA_016302705.1 Bacilli bacterium
AGCAGTTCCATAAGAATCGCCGTAAGGAAAGATGTAAACATCTTGTTCGCTTGCAACGCTTGTAACAGGCGTAAAACCTGCTTCTGTTATATAACCTAATTGTTCAATTGATTTGACAGCTAAATTGTTGCTAACTTCAAGGTTTCCATCTTTAACTGTAATATTTGGAATCATACGTCTCATAAAATAATTTCGCGCTATTAAGACTATGACTGAGCGCTACTTCTCCTATATTGCTTTTACTCGGATATCAGCATAACCGTTATGTCATAGAATAAAGAAAGCGGTTTAAGGATGACCGCAAACCTGTTAACTATTGAGCCTTATAGACTTTAATGAATGTATTTTTAGAAATAAATCCAGTATGTTCTGAATGGTCAACGTAGTTAATGAAATCGCCATCTGCATTAGGACTTTGTCTAATAGCATGGTAATCTCTATGTAATTTGATGCCTCTTGCGTCAACTAACATAGCATAGATATCAGTGTTAGAACCAAAGTCATCAACAACTTTAACTGTTGCTGGAATTGCAAGTTTTTCTGAATTGAAAGCGCCTGCTAAAGCATCAACTTCGACTGTTGGCATAACGCCTTTCTTAACATAAAGGTATAATGAAGGAGTTGCTCCAATTAAAGAACCATTTAAACCGCCTTCATGAGCGAAAGATGCTTCTTCAACATCTGATTTGATTTGTTTGATGAATGCTTCAGATGTTGCTGTATCTGTTGGTTGAGCAATAGTAACAGATAAACCTGCTGCTGCTGCTTTTGTAGCTGCGTTACCAAGTAATTGTTTTTTAGCTGCGAATTTGAACATTTCATATGAATTACCAAGTCTTTCAAGAACTTTAGCAATCATGTTAGAAGCGTCTTCAACGTTACGAGCTGCGCGTTCAACATTGTCATAAGGAACTGTTGTTTTAATTTTTTCTCTACCTAAAGAATAGTTATAAGAACATTGTTCAACTGATGGAAGAGCTGGAGCTGTATCTTTAGCGCCTTCATCTGTAATATTAGTATAAGCTTCTGGAAGAGTTAAGTCAATGAAGTATTCTTCAATTGTTTTACCTAATGGAAGTTCATCTCCATCAAGTTCTGGTAATTTATCAATGAATAAACCATCTAACATTACCATTTTGCCGATTTTATCGAGTGCTCCGTACATATTATTTGTAGTAGAACTCCATACACCGGCTTGTTTTGCTGCGACTACGTAGTTAGCTGCTAATGCCTTAATGCCGCTTGTTGTAAATTTTGCCATTGTATTTAGCCTCCATAAAAATTATAAACGGTTATTTCTTAACGCTACCGTCTGCGTTATGAGTTGAAATAAAGTTCGAGAGAAAATCATCTGGATTAAAACTGCCTGCGCCAATATCTTCGTTCATTGGATTCTTACCAGGTTCTGGTTTAACAGATGAATGAATGTAAGCATCCTTTAGGTCCTTAAGGAGTTCCATTTCTTTTTGGTCTTTTTGGTCTAAGACTTCTTGAGCTTTCTTTAACTCGTTTTCAACAACCGCATATTTTTTGATGGTTTCTTGGTCTTCTGCCTTATCAAATAATTCTGCGATTGATTTTCTTAATGCTTCTAATGTAAATTTTTCCATTTACTTTACCTCCGTATCATTTATTTCCTCCTTATGTTATTATTCAAAAGAGAGATAAGGAATGAAAGGAGGAAGAACCTTACCTCTCTCTATATATATGTAGTATAAGTCTATTTCTCGAATTTGTCAATATCGGATTTAATTTCTTCTGCTCCGTCTTTAACAATATCTACTAATTGATCAATTTCTTCTTTATCAATTTTACCATCTTTAGATGCATCTTTATGCCATTTCCAAATTCTGTAAGCTAGTAAGATTCCTGAACAAATGATAGCTAATCCAAGTTGAATCCATTTAAAGACCGTATCAACTTGAACTAATACTCCTAAATATTGGCATGCATTGATGCCAGTCCAAACATAATTATCCATATTCATAATGCCTCTCCTATCTAAA
>JAEDNC010000029.1 GCA_016302705.1 Bacilli bacterium
TACCTACTGAGTTATCACTCATTTCACCATCAAGTTCAGCTTGTGGGACTAAGGCTGCAACAGAGTCAACGATTAATAAATCGATTGCTCCACTGTTAGCTAACATCTCTGCAATTTCAAGAGCTTGCTCGCCACTATCTGGTTGAGAAAGAATTAAATCGTCGATGTTAACGCCTAAGTTTTTTGCGTATACAGGATCGATTGCGTGTTCAGCATCAATAAACGCCGCGCGTCCTCCTTGTTTTTGACATTCCGCAATCGCGTGAAGTGCCAAGGTTGTCTTACCACTACTTTCCGGACCAAAGATTTCAATGATTCTTCCTTTTGGATAACCACCAACACCTAAAGCCTCATCAAGTAAAAGCGAGCCTGAAGGGATAACAGCAACATCAACCGCTGGTCTTTCACCAAGCTTCATGACTGCTCCCTTACCAAATGTTTTTTGGATTTGTTTTAGAACTTCGTCGAGTTCTTTTTCGTTTAGTTCATTTTTGTTTGCCATAAATATGCCCTCACTATTAATAAGAGGAAGAAAATGCGATTTTTTTAATTATTTTCTTCAATTAATTTTTTTAAAATTTCATAAGCAATATTAATTGCTTCTTTTTGTATTTCCTCTCGGGTTCCATCAAGTTGATAAGAGAAAACTTGGACTCGATCATAAAAGGCAACACCAATATAGACCTCTCCAACTTTCTTTCCTTCCATCGCGGTAGGACCTGCATTTCCAGTAAATGAAACACAGTAATCAACATTGAGTAAAGCCTTACCATGACCTGCCATTTGGCCGGCTATTTCTTGGGAGACAACACCATATTGGTCAATATCAGTGTATGGAATACCAAGGATACGGGCTTTTTCTTCTGTCGCATAAGTTACGAGCGCACCTTTAAAGAAATGAGATGCTCCACTAACTGAAGTAATATCTTTAGCAAATCCTCCTCCAGTAAATGATTCAACCGAACCTAAAGTTCTACCTTTTTCTCTAAATAGACGATTGATGTCTGCGCTTGTCATAATTTATTTTTTTCCTTCTTTTCAGGAATAAAAACCTTTCTGTTTTGAACAACGTAAATCACTCCGCTAATAAGAGAAACTGCAGTTGCTAAATAGACAAGAATAGCAGTAACTGAGAGATATGGATAGAGGTGCGAATTTACGAAATCTGGATATAAATAATGGAATGGGAAGTCGTTCAATAAAACGGCACCGATAGCCACCATTTGTAGGACAGTTTTTAATTTGCCAAAAATATTAGCAGCAATAACAACTCCCTTTTGAGCTCCGATAAATCTAAGAGCATCAACAACAGTGTCTCTAGCAACCATAATGATAACGCACCAAACAGGGAATAACGCTACTTGTTCATACGCGTATGGAGCAAAAACTGCGGGAACTGTGAGGAAAATCGTCATTGTGTTGACTAATAATTTGTCAGCAACAGGATCTAAAAATTTTCCTAAATCTGTAACTTGATTATTTTTTCTCGCTAATTTGCCATCTAAGTGATCGGTGTAACTAGCAATAACAAAGAAAACAAATAAGACTAAGAAAATTAGGTTAATTCTTGAATTACCTAATAATGGTGTTTGAATATTTGGAATAATAGACAAAACAAATAATGTAACAATTAAGATAACTGTTGCAATAATTCTTGAGAATGTGATTTTTGTTGGAAGATTCATTTGTTTCTCTCTTTTCTATTTAAGTGAGTCTTCGATCCTGTAAGCCATGTTTTGTCTAGGATGATAATTTATCTAAGAAATTCTTACTTGAATTGATTCGGTTCTCTATCAAGTCTCCCCTACCAAATTTGGGTTTCTCGCTTACGGGGTTTACCGCGTTCCACTTTGTGCTTTCACACAAACTTCGTCACTGTGGCACTTTCAGGAATCCTACCATGGGTTGCCCTTTAGGTTGATATCCGCCGTCACGTACTCCTACGTGCCTAGCGTTATTTTTTCCGCTAGCGCAATCACTACAGTCATCACAGGCTGTGCGAGCATGGACTTTCCTCTAACTAACTAGTAGCCAGCAATCATCCAGATCGAAGGTTTTTATTTTATTTCATCGGGATTCATATTTAGTTTTTCGTGAATTAACTGCTCTAACTTCCCGATACGTTTGAGCAATTCATAATTATCAATATGGATGTCTTTATGATCTTTGGAAATATATTTCCATTTGTTTTTTTCTTTTTCAAGTTCAACTTTTAATGAAGCATTTTCTTTTTTTAATTCTTCTAACTCTTTTAAGACTTTATCTAATTCAGGATTGTTGCCGCCTGTTGGATTGGATACGAACACTTCGTAGTCTTCCCTAATCTGGTCCAGGACTTTATCTACTTCTAGTGGATCGTATCCTCTAGGAGCGCTTGAGAATCTTTTTTTAAGAAGTTCTTCACTAGTAAAATTTAGCTTTTTATCCATATCTACTATATTATCTCTTATATTTGATTATTTTTCTATGAAAAATTGTTTAATATATGGCAAAATATGTAAGTGGTTCATTTTCATTTTCTTGAAAAGAACATTTCTCACTTATAAACTTATTACGAATATGAAAAATGTATTAAAAAAATTAAAAGGTCGCCACTATTTATGTTTCCTTGATTTCGAGGGAACTCAATTCTCTCACGAAATGATTGCTTATGGAGCAGTTTTAGTGACCATTGATAAAAACGGATATATCGTTAAACAAAAAACACCAGTTAAACAATATGTCAAAGCAAAAAACGCAATTGGCAAATACGTTGAGAACCTTACTGGTATCACTAGACTTGACTTAGATAGGTTTGGAATTAGTTTTGCTCAAGCGATCAAAGCACTTAAGAAATATTGTGGATTACACTATAAGAAATGCGTTTTTTTGACATTTGGTAACCATGATATGAGAATCTTAAACCAATCAATTTCTTATAACTTAGATGCCCCTAAAGATTTATGCCAAATTATTAAGAGCAACTATATTGATTTCCAAGCCATAATTTCTGAATTCATTAAAGATAACCACAATAATCCACTCTCACTAAGTCATTATCTTGAAGTCTTTAATGTTGATTTTGATGGAACCGCTCACGATCCAATGTATGACGCTACAAATTTAGCAAAACTATATGATGAATTCATGAAGAACAAAGAAATTGTGTCTCGTGAATATTTAAAGAATTTAAATAAAACAAATTTCCATCCAGAACCAGTTAATAAGGCAATCAAAAAACTTCTTAACGGTGAAAGTGTTACACCAGAAGAATTTAAATCGTATATCGACGAATATATTGATTAGCTATGAAATATCCCAACGGACAAGAATATAAACCAAATTCTAAAAAAGAAAGACAGCCTCATAAGTCAAAGGCTGAGGTTTCTTTAAGTAGCGCCAATAGAGGTATGGATTTCGAACACGAAATCAATCTTTCTAATGATTATTATCGTGATAACGATATTTGTTTAATTACAAAAAGACCAACTCCAATTAATATAGTCAAAGTTGATTACTCTAAAGGTGCTAAAATCACTCATGCATATTTTGAAGAGCAATCTACTACAGACTATAACGGAGTGTATAAATCCCGCTATATTGATTTTGAAGCTAAGAATACTAAAAACAAAACTTCATTCCCTCTTAGTAACATTACCAAACACCAAATAGAGCACTTAAAAAAAGTTCTATATCACGGAGGAATCGCTTTCTTTATTATCAACTTTGAAAGTCTAGGACAAGTGTTCCTATTAGATGCAAGTTATGTAATTAATTTTTACGAGCAAAAAGAAAGAAAATCAATCCCATATTCATGCTTTGTTGAAAGCGGAATTGAGATTGAACAAGGCTATAACCCAAGAGTGGATTACATTAAAGCTATTGATAAGAAGTACTTTTAGTAATTACAAATATTTCTAAGTTGACACTGCTCACATTTTGGTGATCTTGCCGAACAGAAATATCTACCAAAGTGAATCAACTGATGATGAGTCTTAATCCAATGAGATTCAGGAATCAGTTTTTTTAGTTTTCTTTCGATATCAATTGGTTCATCTTTGCTGTTAGCAATGCCAAGTCGATTTGAAATTCTAATAATATGGGTGTCTACTGGTAAGTCTGGGATTTTAAATACTTCAATTCTAATAACACCTGCAGATTTATTGCCAATACCAGGAAGAGTTTGAAGAAGATTTTTATCGCTTGGAAGTTCGCCATTAAACACGGTAATAATCTTATGAACAATACCCTTGATATTAGCGGCTTTGTTCTTATATAAGCCAAGCCTTTTAATTCTATTTTCAATCTCTTCAATAGGAGCGTTTTCAAGTGCTTCTAAAGTTGGAAAATCTTTGAATAACGTGTAGGTAACCGCGTTAACTGCCTTATCGGTGGTCTGAGCACTTAGCATAACAGCGATTGCTAATTCGTAATCTTTATTATAAAAAAGTTCACATTTTGCGTTAGGAAAAAGTGAGTCAACGTAGTTAGAGATAATTTGCATTTTCTCTTTATTAATCATTATCTTTTTTAACCCAAGGTATTTTAGCGATTCTAATAGTTTCTTCTAAGTTCTTATCCCATTCACTACTAAGTGGAGTGTGACCTTCGTTTTCAAGGTCTTCTCTTTGAGACCAGCTAAGTAAAATCTTGTCAACACTTCTCAATGATTTCTTTCCTCTAGAAAGAGCTTCTTTTAAAGCATCAATGATTAAGGTATCGCTATAGCCATAGCTTACCCATTCATGGACTTTCGATATTTCAACTGGACTAAGACTTCTATTTAAAAGCTTCTCAAAATTGAAATAAATATTATCTAATTCTTCAGAGATTCTTTTGCTAGTTTTTTCTTCCTCTTCTTTAGATAAGAAGATTTGGAACTCACGATATAGCTTTTGTTTTAATGGTTCAAGCGAGGCAACGGTTTGTTTTCCTACTGTTTTATATTCAAATAATCCTTTAGTAATTAAAGTCGCTAAAATGGCGTCTAATTCTTTAACATCTAATGTCATTTTTAATGACAATAGATCAGCGGTCACAAATGGATTGCCTTGAGAGATTAAATGATCGATGACAAAAATAGTTGCAAGCTCATTTTCTTTGATTTTGAGTTTCTTGTAATTCTCAATTAATAAATATCTAAAATCAATTGCTTCACTAATCATATGTATATCTACTTTATCATTTCCTAGTTCTCAAATTCTATATAATTCCATGATATTTTAATAGTTCTATTAATTCTTCTTGATGAGTTGATTTTCTAATCTCTTGATTAATCTTATCCTTATTGATTAATTTTGCCTTTGAGAAGTTAAGTTCTAACACATCGTTTAATTCTCTTTCAATCTCAAATCCAGTTTCTAATTTGAAACGATATATACGAATAATTCTAAGTGGATCTTCATTAATTCTTTTAAGAGGTTTGCCGATCATTCTAATAATCTTATTAGAAATATCTTTTTGTCCACCGACAAAATCAATGATGTTTAAGTCTTTATCCATATACATCGCATTAATTGTGATGTCTCTTCTAAAAACATCTTCTTTTAATGATTTTGTAAAACAAATCTTACTTGGGTGGCGGAAATCACTGTATCCTTCTTCTTTTCTTAAAGTGGTGATATCAAACTTGATATCATCTATCTTTAGACGTACGCTACCATATTTCTCAAAAGTATAATCCGCATTAGATAAAAATTCTTTCATCTCACTAGGAGTTGCGTCAGTCACTAAATCCATATCTGTTAGTTCTTTACCTAATAAATAATCTCTAACCGTTCCTCCGACTAGATATAAAAGAAAACCCTTTGAATCAAATAGGGCAGCAAGGTTACGATAAATTTTTAATTTATGTTCCATGAAAAAATTATAAACAATTTATTTTAAAAGGTAAATAAAAGGCCCGTTTCTGGGCCATAGCTTACACTATTCTTCGTTCAATTTGTTTTTGAACTCTTTTGCCAAATGGATTACGACAGTATTTTTTGGCTTAATCTGAATTGCTGTGTGCTTTTTAGGATGTGTGCCTTTTCTGCCAGATTTGGTCTTTGGTTCGAATACACAGAAGTTCTTGATGTTGACACTTTGTCCATCGAGTAAAGTATCTGTGATAAGTTCGAACGTTGCATCAATAATTCTTTTAGCATCAGCTTTTGAAACATGAACGGCATCAGCTACGATATCAATGATTTCGTTTTTGTTGAGCTTCTCCATATGTTGTCACTCTCCTCTTTTTCAATTATTATAACACTCTATCTATCTTTATTACTATGTCTTTTTAACGAAAATTTCAAGGGAGTGCCATCAAAGTTAAACGTTTCCCTTAATCTATTTTCTAAATAACGTTGATAAGAGAAATGCATAAAGTTAGGGTCGTTAACCACCAGAGTGATAGTTGGTGGGGCACTTAAAACTTGAGTAGCATAATAAATCTTAAGGCGACCACCATTAAAGTCAGGAGCTTGGTTCATAACTTGAGCTTCTTGTAATACATCATTTAATAATGAAGTCTTAACTCTTGTATGATATGCTTCATGAACTAAATTCAACGCTTCAAACAATGTATTTAATCTTCTTCTTTGTAGCGCACTTACGTATACGATAGGCGCATAATCTAAGAACTTATACTCTTTTCTAATTTCTTTAGTGAAAGAAGACATTGTATTCGTGTCTTTATCTACTAAATCCCATTTATTAACAACGATAATAATTGCTTTATGAAGATCAGTTGCATACTGAATGACATGTTTATCTTGCTCCAAGATACCTTTATCACCATCAATAACTAATAAAACAATTTCGCTTCTTTCAATTGCTTTTAACGCTCTAATCGCGGAATATTTATCGATAGATTCATAAATCTTTCCTTTTTTCTTTAATCCAGCAGTATCAATAACAATATAGTTTTTACCATCTTTAGTAAATGGAGTATCAATTGAATCTCTAGTTGTACCAGAGATATCGCTAACGATAACTCTTTCTTCACTTAAAATAGCATTGGTGAGAGATGACTTACCAACATTTGGTCTACCGATTAAAGAGAAAGTCACTACATCTTCTTTAACTTCCTCTTTGCTTGGATTAATCAAATCGATAATACGATTAAGGATTTCACCAATACCAACGCCATGACTTCCACTTACTGGAATTGGTTCCCCTAAGCCAAGTGAATAGAACTCTGCAGCGTTAGCGGCTTGAAGGCCTTCATCAATCTTGTTAACAGCCAAAATAACGGGTTTCTTGACTTTTTGGAGCATTTTTGCAACCATTCTGTCGTCTTTAGTAACACCAACTTGACCATCAGTTACAAAGATAACAATATCCGCTTCATCAATTGCAATATTAGCTTGAATTCTAATTTGTTCTTGAAAAGGACGGTTAGCAATTTCAATTCCACCTGTATCAATTAAGGTGAATGTTTTTCTTAGCCAAGTCGCAGTTGCATATAAACGATCTCTAGTAATACCAGCTTCATCATCAACAATCGCTCTTCTGTCCCCGATGATACGATTAAAAATCGTTGATTTACCAACGTTAGGACTTCCGACAATTGCAACTACTGTATTAGGCATTATTTTCCTCTTTTTCTTTTAACTTTTTGTTAATGATTTCAATGATGGCATTCACGACTTCTTCAACCGTCATAAATGAAGTATCAAGTGTGATGGCGTCATGAGCGCATTTAAGAGGCGCAAAATCTCTATGTGAATCGATGTAGTCTCTTTTTCTCACATCGTTTTCAATTTCTTCTAATGTGCATGGAATACCTTTGGAGATATTTTCGTCATAACGACGAACTGCACGTGTTTCCACTGAGGCAATTTGGAAAATCTTTACATCTGCATCTGGTAAAACGTATGTACCAATATCACGTCCATCCATAATGACAGAATGCTTAGCAGCCATTTTTCTTTGTTGGTCAACTAAGAATAAACGAATGTCTTTGTAAGACGCGATATAACTAACATTACCAGAAACACGTGGTTCTCTGATTTCTCTTGTGATATCAATGTCGTTACATAAGACTTGTCCATTAGGTCTTAATTTAATAGTGACTTCTGGAATAAGTGCGCAGCACTCTTCTTCAGATTCACAGTTCACACCATTTTCCATGCAGTACCAAGTAAATGCACGATACATCGCACCAGTGTCGATATAGGTATAGCCGAGTATTTCGGCAATCTTTTTTGCAACAGTACTTTTGCCTGCTGCGGCTGGTCCATCGATGGCAATACTAATTTTCATAAGTGCCTCCTAAAATAGTTTAAAGCCAAATATAACAAGAAGGAGAATAATCACACAAATTGTGGCAATTATAAGTATATTCTCTGCTCTTTTTTGTTTTTGCATCTTAAGAAAAAGTCCCATTTCGGTAGAGACTTCTTTGCTTTTTGAGGGGGCAAGAAAACCCTTGCTATCCCCCTTAGAGATAGATTTACGATATTTTGAATATTTGCTAACACGCGTTTCTTTCATATCGTAATCGCTTTCAATTTAATTAACGATCTTTCATCATTGGGAAGAGGATGACCTCTCTGATGTTTTCTTGATTTGTAAGCAACATGCAGAGTCTGTCAATTCCCATTCCGATACCACCTGCTGGTGGCATGCCATATTCAAGAGCTTCAATGAAATCATTATCCATTTCATTTGCTTCTTCATCACCTAACTCTTTAGCTTTGAGTTGAGCGAGGAATCTTTCTTTTTGATCCATTGGATCATTAAGCTCTGTATAGGCATTGGCAAGTTCCTTGCCATTAACAAATAACTCAAATCTTTCAGTGTATCTTGGATCTTTGCCTTTTTTGGTTAATGGAGAAACTTCAATTGGATAAGAATAAACGAATGTTGGTTGAATTAAATCTTGTTCACAGAATTCTTCAAAGAATTCATTCATAACATGGCCAACAGTGTTTTTGTGTTTTTCTAATTTAATACCACGATCTTCGGCAAGTTTCTTTGCTTCTTCAAAATCATAGATGTTTCTGAAATCAATACCGGTCTTCTCTAAAATAAGATCCGCCATTGAAACCCATCTAAATGGTTTGTGGAAATCAATTATTTTATCTTGATATGTAACAATATCACTACCGGTAACATCTTTAGCGGCTTTTCTAATCATGCCCTCGGCAAGTTTTCTCATAGATTGGAGATCACCATAAGCTTGATATGCTTCAATTGTGGTGAATTCTGGATTATGAGAAGCATCCATTCCTTCATTTCTGAATAAACGGCCGATTTCATATACTCTTTCCATTCCACCAACAAGTAATCTTTTAAGATTGAGTTCTGTGGCAATTCTTAAATAGAAATCCTTATCTAAGGCGTTCATATGTGCGACAAATGGTCTAGCATTAGCACCACCGAGGATTGGTGAAAGAACTGCTGTTTCAACTTCAACATAATCTTGAGAATCTAAATAATTTTGGATACTTCTAATTAATTTTGGGCGGGCAAAAGCAACAGCGCGGCTTTCGTCATTAACAATTAAATCTAAGTATCTTCTTCTACTTCTCTCTTCAATGTCCACTAAACCATGGAATTTTTCTG
>JAEDNC010000030.1 GCA_016302705.1 Bacilli bacterium
AAAGCATCTGTTATAGACAATGATTCAATAGAGGTAACCCCAATGGTTCCTAAATATTCATATTTATTCGATGAAAAAAATTATACTAAATCTGAAATATATGACTTTGTTTTATTCTTAACGCGTGAATCAATTATCGTTAGTGATGCAGCGCTTTTATTCGCCTTTGGACTAGCGTTTGTTGTCATAATGTTTAATATGACACTTTTCTATGTTTTAATCGCAATATTAGGAGTTATATTCGTTACTATTAATGTTCTCCAATTCTATGTTATCCCTGCTAACTTCTATAAGAAATTGATCGCTAATAAAGCTCCTGTATCTTTAAAAGTATTTGAAGATCGTGTAGAAGAAATAACATTACTCGCTACAGGAGATGAAGTAACTTATACTTATCCTTTTGGAGAATTGTCTATCAAAGATAAAAAAGATTCAATATATATTAAAGCAATTAACAAAAAAGTAATAATGGGTTGCTTTGTTCGTAAAAGAGAAGAATTAAAAGAAACTTTGGCTTATATTAAAGAAAGAAATACATATTTCAAAAAGAATAGTAAATAATCATTAATATTTATTAATGTTTGATATAATAGTGTCGTAGGTATGAAATTAATTGTTGGTTTAGGAAATCCTGGAAAGAAATATGAACATACTAGACATAACATGGGATTCGATGTTATTGATCTTTTCAGTGAACTCGCTCAAATTGACATCGATAAAGAATCATTTAAAGGGTTAGTGGGTAGAGGCAAAGTTTTTGATGAAGATGTCTTTTTACTCAAACCTCAAACATTTATGAATCTATCAGGAGAATCAGTTAGAGAAATCGTTTCCTATTTTAAAATTAAAATCGAAGATATTATTGTTATCTATGATGATATGGCTATTGCTCCAGGCAGAATTAGACTTAGACCAAGCGGTTCTAGCGGTGGACATAACGGTATTCAAAACATCATTGATAATTTAGGAACCAAAGATATTAAACGTATCAGGGTAGGTATTGGAGAACCAACCTACAATAGCATTGATTATGTCTTATCAAAACCAAGCAAAGAAGAAAGAGTCTTGATCGATGAAGCGATAGTCGACGCTACTAATGCGCTAAAGGATATTCTCAAAGATAACTTTGATAAAGCAATGACAAAATATAACTAGGAGGTAAGTGAACGAACCTATTTGACCTCATCAAATCGAATAAAGCGATACCCCCCTTCTTATCAAGAAGTGGGCATTTTGTCGTTAACGATTTAACTGGAATCTCTTTATTAACTGCAACTGCTTTTAAAGAAGAAGGCCAAAAATATTTACTTATTGCTTCTAATTTATACAAGGCTCAAAAAATCTATTCTTTACTTAAAACCTTGCTTCCAAAAAACAAGATTTCAATATTCATTAATGACGAATTAATAAGAGCAGAAAATCTTTCTTTAAGCAAGGAAATGGCGGCAAATAGAATCTACACTCTAAATGAGGTTTTAAATGGCAAAAACGAAATTATTGTAGCAAATCTTGCTTCAGTTTTAAGATTTTTGCCTGAAAAACAAGTATTTTTAGATAACACAATTAAGTTTAAAGTCGGTCAAGAAATCGATTTGATCGAAGTAAAAAAGAAACTTGTTAAAGCTGGATATTTTCAAGTCAATAAAGTTGATCAATCACTTCAATTCGCTTCTAGAGGTGACATCCTCGATATCTATTCTGTTAACTATGATGATGCGATTAGAATTGAGCTCTTTGGAGATGAGATTGAATCAATTAGATTTTTTGATATTGCCACCCAAACTAGCAAAGATGAAATTAGTAAAGTAGACATTCTTCCTGCAAATGATTTCCTATTTACTGAAGAGGAGAGTAAGACTGCTGCTGAGATAATTATGTCTCAACTTGAAAAGGATAAAGAGCATCTATATCCTGCGGATTTTGATAACTTAAGAAATGTGGTAGAAAGCGATATTCAGGACATATTAGAATATAACTATTCTCCTAACCTATATCGTTATTATTCTTTAATTAGTAAAAGCAAGACTTCTTTAGTGGATTATTGCTCTGATTATGATGTTGTTTTAGTCGATGAACATGCGCTTAGTGAAAGCGCTCAATTAATGAATGAGGAAGCATCAACTTTCCTATATGAATTATTTGAATCTGGAAAGGCTATTTCACATTTATCACTATTTTTTGATTTTGATCGAATTCATTTTAATAGATCTAGACTTATTAGAACTGCAGTATTACAAAGAGATGAACGTGATATTACATTTAATTGTAAAAATGTTCCTTTTGAGTCAAATAAAGACGTTGATGCGGTAAATATTATTCGTTCATACACAAATTTAAATTATAAAGTTAATATTTCTCTCGATTCTAAAGAGCAATTAGAAAGTTTAATAGACTTACTTAACAGTGAGAATATACCATTTGAAATGGTTGATGCTTTCTCTTTGCCTTCAAAAAGACAAGTTGGTTTAGCCATTTCTTCTTTGCCATTAGGATTCGTTCTTGATGATGAAAAAGTGGTTTTCTTGACCAGTAAAGAGCTCTTTAATCATAAAATTAGAGTTACTAGATTTGATAATAGATTTAAAGAAGCCACCATTATTAGAAATGGAGAAGACCTTTCTCCTGGTGATTATGTTGTTCATGAATATCAAGGTATTGGTGAATTCTTAGAATTACAAACATTAGAAGTTGAAGGAAAACATCAAGACTACTTAAAGATTGCGTATTTTGGAGGAGAAATCTTATACGTTCCTCTTAATCAATTATCTTTAATTAGAAAATATATTGGTAAAGAAGGCGTTAGACCTCGTTTATCCCATTTGCACACAAAAGATTGGGAAAAACAAAAAGAAAAGATTAAAAAGAGAATCCATGATTTAGCGGAACGCTTATTTAATCTTTATGTTGAAAGAAGTAAAATCCAAGGATTTGCATTCCAAAAAGACGATGAATTCCAAAAAGCTTTTGAAGATAGCTGTGAATTTGAACTTACCAAAGACCAAGAAAGGTCATTAAATGAGATTAAAGCAGATATGGAAAGTACTCATCCAATGGATCGTTTATTATGTGGTGATGTTGGATTTGGTAAAACAGAAGTGGCCTTTAGAGCCATCTTTAAGGCTATTAATTCAGGCAAGCAAGTTGCTCTATTATGTCCAACTACATTATTAGCAAGACAACATTTTGAAAATGCTTTAGAAAGATTTGCAGGATTTGATATTAAAGTCGCAATATTCTCTAGATTAGTACCTGAAAGAAAACAAAAAGAATATATCAAGGGAGTTCAAGAGGGAAAAATCCATCTTATTATTGGAACTCATAGATTACTTTCTAACGATATTATCTATAAAGATTTAGGCTTATTAGTAGTGGATGAAGAGCAAAGATTTGGTGTTGAACAAAAAGAAAAAATAAAAGAACTCAAAAACAACATTGATGTTTTAACCTTAAGTGCAACTCCAATTCCTAGAACATTACAAATCTCTTTATTAGGAGTTAGAAGTTTATCTCAAATCAATACTCCTCCTACGGAGAGAATGCCAATCCAAACTTATGTCACTCCTTTTAGAGCAGATATTGTAAAAGAATTAATTCAAAGAGAATTAGGAAGAGAAGGACAAGTGTTCTATCTTCATAACAACATTGAAACAATTTATGAAATTGCAAATAGATTAAAGAAGCAACTTCCAGAGGCTACTATTGCAGTAGCACATGGAAAGATGACTAAAAACGATATCGAAGATGTCATGATTAAGTTCTATAGTGGAGAAGTTCAAGTTTTAGTGTGTACTTCAATTATTGAAAACGGAATTGATGTTCCTAACGCGAATATGATTATTGTTGATGATAGCGATCATTATGGTTTATCCCAACTATATCAAATCAAAGGTCGTGTCGGTCGAGGAAATCGTATTGCCTACGCTTATTTAATGTATAACGGAAATAAAGCTTTAAAGGAAGATGCGCAAAAAAGACTGAGAACCCTACAGGAATTTACTGCTTTAGGTAGTGGATATCGCATTGCTCAAAGAGATTTAATGATTAGAGGAGCAGGTGATATTTTAGGGCCAGAACAAGCAGGCTTTATTGACTCAATTGGATTAGATATGTATATCAAATTATTAAATGAGGCAGTAAAAGAACAATCTGGACAAGTAGAAGTTGAACCACCTCAATATAACTTAAATCTTGGTGTAAACTTTGATGCTTATATTCCAAAGGAATATGCGAATGATAGCGATAAGATTGAACTCTATCAAGAAATAATGACGGCTTCTACAAATGAAAGCTTAATGAAAATTAAAGCAAAGACTAGAGATATATATGGAAAGCTTCCAGTAGAAGTGGAACAACTATTCTTAAAAAGAGATATCGATTTAATGGTCAAAGAATGTGATATTAGAGATGTTAAAGAGACCAAATATAATATTGAGATTAATCTAGGAGATAATTTCATTCATATTAAAGGCATAGGGAATATCTTATTTGAAGCATTAATCCCATATTTATCAATCATTAAGATTAGTTATGTGAATCGTAAATTTAAAATCGTCATGGTTAAAAAACAAAATTGGTTAATTGATTTTGAGAATATATTAAAATCATTAGTAGGTGTTATTAGAACTAATAAGGTGATAGAAGAAGCATGAGAATCGACTTATTTTTAAAAGAAGCAAGAATCATTAAAAGAAGAACAATCGCTAAAGAATATTGTCTTAGGGGTTTAGTTTTAATCAATAAAAAAGAAGCAAAACCAAGTAGTGAAGTTAAGGATGGAGACATCGTTAATATCACCTTTGGAGATAAGAAATTTGATATAAGAGTCAAGATTGAAGTTGTAGGTAAAAAAGAAAGAGCATCCTATGAAAGAATTGAATCTTGATAAAAGCAAAAAATATCTACTCGCTTGTTCATTTGGACCAGACTCAATGGCGCTTTTTCATGCCCTTAAAAGTCAAGGCTATTATTTTGAATGTGCGATCGTTAATTATTACATTAGAGAAGAGTCAACTTCTGAAGTGAATGGCTTACTTGAATATGCGAATAAAAACAACATTAAGGTTCATGTGCATGAATGCGAAAGAAATAATAAGAACAAGAGCGAAGCTAAGTGTCGAGAAATTAGATATGATTTCTTTAGCAGATTATATAAAGAAAATAAGTATGACGCTTTACTAGTCGCTCATCACGAAGATGATCTATTAGAAACGTATTTAATGCAAAAAAGACGACAAAACTGCCCAAATTATTTTGGAATTTCTCAAAAAACTGTTATTAAAGGGATGATGGTTATTAGACCATTATTAAGTTTCAACAAGAAGGAATTAGAAGAATATTGCATCAAGAATCACGTCCCTTTTGCGATTGATAAAACCAACTTTGACACTTCAATTTTAAGGAACAAAATTAGGCATGAAGTTATTGCTAAAATGTCTAATGAAGATAGGAAAAATTTACTTAAAGAAATTGATATTAAAAATGATGAACTAAGCAATATCCTTTCTTCTATTGATTTAAAGAAAATTAATAGTGTCTCTTATCTAACTTTATTAGATGAAATTAGCTTAAAATACGCGCTTAATATTTTAGTTAGAAAAGTTAAGGAATCATACTATTTATCTAAAGAAAATGTAGGTGAAATTAAAAAGGCGCTTTTAAGCTGTAAACCGAACATTACTTTTGATGTAAAAAGAGGTATTCTTTTTGTAAAAGCGTATGACAATGTTGAACTAATTAGAAGCGTTGAATATGATACTTCTTATTTCTATTCATTAGTAGAACCAGGGAAATTAGATACACCATTCTTTTATCTAGATTTTTCAGAAAATAGCAGTAATCGAAATGTCAAAATTGAAGATTATCCAATCGTTATTAGAAACGCTTTAGGTAGTGATGAAGTTTATATAAAAGGATATAAAGTTTCAGTTAGGAGATTATTCATCGACTGGAAAATGCCGTTTAAGTTAAGAAAAAGATGGCCAATCATCGTTGATAAAAACGGAACCCCATTATATATTCCTCGTTATCAAAAAGACTTTACGCCAACTTCGGATTCTAACTTTTACGTAAAATACTAACAAACCACATTAAATGTGTTTTGCTTTTCAATAGAGTGAAAAACTAATATAATCTTTATATCAAATATTTGATATCGTACAAAACACTTAGGAGGTAAGCGTATGGCAGAACAAAAACCTAATCAAGATATGCCACGTCGTAGAATCTCATGGGGATTCATACTTGTTGTTTTACTTACCGTTGCCTTAATTGGCGTGTTCATTTATAGAATTATCGGAGTTGCCGACAGATCGAGTCATTTGCAAGTCCATGACTATGTCACACAATTGTTGAATGATAGAGTCGAGACCGCAACAGTAACACACCATTATGGTAGTGATTTAACAACAATTTCTGGTATTGCCAAAGATAAAAACGGCCGTTCTTACTCATATACAGTTGATATGGATAAGAGCACTTATGAAAATTCGGAACTCAATTACATTGTTGCAATGGATTCTGAAAAATTCACTATTAGTGGTGATTCATACACATACACCTTGAAACAAGGTAATGTTGTTACTGGCACTTTCCGTTTTATTGTTGGAAATAAAAATGCAGTCGATGATGGACATGGCGCTGTTACTGGTGATGGCATCAATGGAACTATTGATTATGAAACCGGTGTTGTCGCTTTAACTTTTAGCACCACACTCCCGGAAAAAACAACAGTAAGCTATGCTTATAGCGTTAACTTCACTGGTAAAAACATTAATACTTTAATCGTTAGTAACCCTTCAATTAAATTTGCAATTAATGATGTATATCAAACAACTTGGTGGGATCAATGGGGACCAACAATCATCACCGTAGGTGTTTCTATCTTATTATTAATCTTTTTATTCTCGAGATTATCTAATTCCGTTAATGGTGCGAATCGTCAAGCAATGGACTTCAATAGATCTAGAGCAAGAAGAGTTCAAGACTCCAAAGTCAGATTTAAAGATGTCGCAGGATGCGATGAAGAAAAAGCTGAAATGGAAGAAATCGTGGAATATCTTAAAGATCCACAAAAATACACAAAATTTGGAGCAAAGCTTCCAAAAGGTATTCTTTTAGTCGGTTCTCCAGGAACTGGTAAAACTTTACTTGCTAAAGCAGTTGCTGGTGAAGCTGGTGTTCCATTCTTCTCTATCTCCGGTTCTGATTTCGTAGAAATGTTTGTCGGTGTTGGTGCTGGTAGAGTTAGAGATATGTTTAAAACTGCTAAACAAAACGCTCCATGTCTTGTATTTATCGATGAAATTGATGCAGTTGGTAGACAAAGAGGCGCTGGTTTAGGTGGTGGAAACGATGAAAGAGAACAAACCCTTAACCAATTATTAGTCGAAATGGATGGATTCTCTGATAATTCAGGAATTATCGTTATGGCGGCTACTAATAGAGATGATGTTTTAGACCCAGCCTTATTACGTGCTGGTCGTTTCGATAGAAAGATTACTGTTTCCTTGCCAGATAAAGAAGGAAGAGAAGCAATCTTTAAAGTTCACTCAAGAAATAAGAAAATCGATAAGGATGTTGACTTCTCTCAAATTGCCAAGAGAACTGTTGGTTTCTCTGGCGCTGATATTGAAAATATCATGAATGAAGCTGCTATCTTAGCAGTTAGAAGAAAAAAGAACTCTGTTACAATGGCAGAAATCGATGAAGCTATCGATAGAAGAATTGCTGGACCAGCAAAATCTTCACGTGCTCTTAATAAGCATGAAAGAGATGTTGTTGCTCATCACGAAGCGGGACACGCAATCATCGGTCTTAAATTAGAACATTCTGACAAGGTTCAAAAGATTACAATTATTCCTCGTGGAAATACAGGCGGTCACGTCCGTATGACACCTGAAGAAGATAGATTCTTATTAACTAAGAAAGAATTAGAAGCTCGTATTGTTGGCTACCTTGGTGGACGTTCATCCGAAGAAGTATTCTTCGATGATGTTTCTAGTGGCGCTCAAAATGATATTGAAATGGCAACGAGAATTGCTCGTATAATGGTTACCGAACTTGGTATGTCATCACTCGGACCAATTCAATATGAAAGTGTTTCAGGCAACGTTTTCTTAGGAAGAGATTATACTTCTACTCAAAAGAACTTCTCTTTAGGCACCGCGGAAAAAATTGACGCTGAAATTCAAAAGATTATCAACGATGCTCATGAACAAGCATTGTCTATCATTAGACAATATAAAGATGATGTTGAGCTAATAGCTCAAACACTTCTTGAACATGAACAAATTACCGCTGAAGAAATTGATTACTTATTAGAACATCGTCATTTAAAACAAGATGAAGTTCAAGAAGTTCCAACTCAAGAAACTCCAGCAGAAGTTCCTGAAGAGAATAAACCTCAAGAAGGAGAAAATAAGGGAGAATAATCCCTTTTTTCATATGTTTAAAATTGGCAACATAGAGATTAATAGTAAAGTGGTTCTTGCTCCAATGGCAGGAATTACATCTTTAGGATACCGTAAATTCATGTCTCAATTTGGAGTCGGATATGTCGTTACTGAGATGATTTCTGATATGGGACTCATCTATGGAAATAAAGAGACTCTTTCCTACTTAAATTTCGAAAAGAGTGGACTTCCTACATGTGTTCAATTGTTTGGTAGTAATCCTGAAACAATGGCGAAAGCAGTAAAAATTGCTGAATCTTTGAATCCAAATATTGCTTTCTTTGATATCAATATGGGCTGCCCAGTAAATAAAGTTATTAAGACTGGAGCAGGATCTGCTTTAATGAAAAATCCAAAGTTATGTGGTGACATCGTTAGAGCAATGAAAGAAGTTACAGACAAACCAGTAACAGTCAAAATAAGACTTGGATTTGATAGTAAGAACATAAACTTCTTAGATGTTATTGAAGAAGTGAGTAAGGCAGGTGCAAGTTTAGTTACTATTCATCCACGTACTACAAAAGAGATGTATAGTGGACTTCCTCATTGGGATTTAGTAAAAGATTTACGAAGTAAGATGAATATTCCTCTACTTGTTAGTGGAAACATTAACACTTATCAAGATGCTTTGTTAGCAATGGAAATCACTGGAGCAGATGGAGTAATGGTGGCTCGAGGTGCGGTTGGTAATCCAACACTCATTAAAAATATTAACGAATACTTTAACGAAGAAGATATTTCTAGTGTTTCTTATTTAGAACAAGTTGAATATTGTAAAGAATTAGCGAAAGACTATATTGAAGAAAAAGGTGAGTTAGTGGCGATGAGAGTGTTTAGGGGGATTGCAACAAAGTTTTTTAACAAATTCCCAAATTCTAAAATTCTCAAAAATAGACTGTCAACCGAATTAGTGACTTATGATGATTTAATTAACATCATAAATGACTATTTGAAAGAAAATTTCTAATAATAGTAATTTTGACTATTTGGAAGTCAAATATTCGTATATACTATTTAAGGGTTTGGAGGATTTATCTATG
>JAEDNC010000031.1 GCA_016302705.1 Bacilli bacterium
AAGCTTAGAGAAATTCTTAAAGTCTTCTCTAATAAATAATTTACTTAAAAGATATTTATTAAATAAATCCACACTTTGAAAGGTACCCCAAATCCTAGACATTAGGAAAGGGGTACCTTTCAGTTAACTAATATATTTGAATAAAAAACAATATAAACAAAAGTTTTTTACGATAAGTGTTGTGGGTGTAGGAATCGATAAATACCTACATTTATCACCTAGAAAAAACTGCAAATTATCATTGACAAATAAAGCAGACGGCTATGTTTTGATGTGAGAGGTAAAATAATTGGAGATTATATGATTAAACTAAACGAGATTTGTATTAGTTGACACTATCACACCTTCAACCACTACATTTGCAAGACCCAGGACGAATTATCACCATCTTTATTCCCTTCACCTTGCACAAATATTATGCAATAGAAACTAACTCAAATGGTCTATCGGAAAGCAACAAAAAAGACCTACCTTTCGATAGATCTCTTTTTGTTATATGTGTGCCATGATCAGTTGGAAGTTTTCAATCAACTTCGGATAACTGACTTTGGACAACTACAATTACGTTAATTAGTCAGCAACGTATGGGAGAAGAGCCATGAATCTTGCGTTTTTAATCGCAACAGCTAATTCTCTTTGGTGCTTTGCACATGTACCAGTTGTTCTACGTGGAGAAATTTTTCCATTAGAAGCAATAAACATCTTTAATGTTTCAACATCTTTATAATCGATGTGGGTAATGTTATTTTTCTTAAAGTAACAGACTTTTTTGTGTGGTCTAACTTTCTTAAATGCCATTTTAATATCTTCCTTTCTAGAATGGGAGATCGTCATCAGTTATTTCAATGCTATCAAGGTTTTTGTTATCATCTTGTGCTGGAGCAGCGACATCATCGAATTGTGGAATTTCCATTTCTTCGTTAGCAACTGGTCCTTCTCTTCTTTCTAAGAATTGAACTGAATCACAGATAATTTCTAAGATGCTTCCTTTTGAACCATCTTGTCTAACAAAACTTCTTTGATTTAGACGACCTTCAACTCCTACTAATAAGCCTTTTCTTGCGTATTTTGCAACTGTGTCAGCGCGTTGATCGTTTAAGACAACACATGGGATGAAGCTTGTGGACTTCTCTTTGCCAAGGTTATCAACGGCAACGGTGAAGACAGCAACAGAACCGCCAGCGGCTGATCTTCTTAATTCTGGATCTCTGGTTAATCTACCTACCAAAACTACACGATTAATCATAGAATGATTATCCTCCTTATTTGTGGTCTACAACAATTAAATGACGTAAGACAACTGGATTAATACGGACTAAACGATTGAATTCGTTAATTGCAACGTTATCCATATCAGCTTTAAGTACAACGTAGTAGCCTTTGGTTTGATCCTTAATAGGATACGCTAAGTCACGTAAGCCCATGGATTCATCAGTGTTTTCAACTTTTCCACCATTATCAGTGATGATAGCGGCGAGTTTGTCCATGGCGTCTTTACGAGCGGCGTCATCTAAATCGGCTTTTAAAATGTACATAACTTCATATTTGCGCATTTCTAATACCTCCTCTTTGGTCTAATGGCTGTTATTCACTAACAGCAGAGTTGCTAATAATTTAGCATATGTATTATACATATCAGTACCCTACTTGTAAAGAATTAATCCGTCTTCATTTTGACATCAATGAGAAAGCGACTACTCATCTTTTTTCTTATCAAAAATGATTGTCTTTACACTATATATACGGAAATACTTTGTATTTCCTTGAGGGACTTTTTTCTATTTTTTAATAAAAATTTTTAAAGCAAAAGAAAACTGGCTATGCCAGTTATTTTGGTTCTTTCTTTACTGTGTAGTCAGTGCTGCTTGGAATGTTGAAGCCGTTATCTCGACATGCAAGTAAGACTTTCTCACTTAATGCATTATAGACAGTCCAATAATCATCAAATGTTGTCCAAAGTCTAATTCTAAATTGCACTGAATATGAATCTAATTTTGAGATATAAACTGTTCTAGTTTCATCTTGAAGAGCTTTAGTTTCATTTTCAACGAGTTCAGTAAATACCGCTTTTGCTTTATTAACATCTACGTCATAAGATAATCCAACATCGAAGTCCAATCTTCTCTTGTCAAGTCTTGAGTAGTTGGTAATCGCAGCAGACACCATGTTTTTATTTGGGATAGTAATGATTTGTCCAGATGCTGTTTTTAAATGGGTAAAGAATAAGTGAATGTTATAAACAAATCCTTCGCATGTTCCAAAAGCGTTAGAGACGGAAATATATTCTCCTGTCTTAATATTCTTTTGTTGTAACAAAAGGACACCAGAGAATAACGATCCAATCAAATCTTGTAATGACAAACCTAAGGCAACTGTAATTGCAGAAGTAACTCCAGCGATACCAGTTGTGTCTATCTTAAGAATTTCAATAACTACAAAGGCTACTGCAATCCACATGAGTACCTTTATTAAAGCAACAATAAAATATTTTGCAGAGGCATCAATATCTGGTCCTTTCTTTTTTATGCCCATTGCTCTTTTAATTGCCAAAGTAATGAGTCTAATCACAAAAAAAGAAATAACAATCAACACAATCGCAACTAAAATCCGTGTTAAATAATTAACACCTTGATTATCTGGCAACAAGAAAAAGTCACTTAACTTTTGGACAAAAGATTCCCAAGTAAATTGAGTAGATGTTTCAGGTGTTGTATCAGCGAAGATAATTGGTAATTTCATTGCTTTTTTATTATACATAAAACAAAACAATAATATCTATATGATTTTAGGGATATAATAAATGTCGAGGCTAAAAATATATGAAAGCTACTAAATTAGGAGTTAGAAAATGGTTATCTTTTATCGTTGCTGGACTTATTGGTCAATTGGCCTGGGCGATTGAGAATAATTATCTTAACGTCTATGCATATGACGCAACTGGCGTATATAATTACATACCAATCATGACCGCTGCTAGTGCAGTGGTCGCTACTCTTACCACATTATTAATGGGGGCACTGAGTGATAGATTAGGTAAAAGAAAAATATTTGTCTCAGCTGGATACATCATTTGGGGTATATCTATCATTCTTTTTGCGTTTTTAGATCCACATTCAAGTGTTACATTTCTCACTAATGCAGCGTTTCTTAGTGGAACACTTATCGTAATCATGGACTGCGTTATGACTTTCTTTGGTAGCACTGCTAACGATGCCGCATTTAATGCATTTGTTACCGATAACACCGATGAATCAAACAGAGGAAAAGTTGAATCTGTTTTATCTATCTTGCCACTTGTGGCAATGATTGCTATCGTTCTCCTTCAAGGTATGCTTGTTGATCCTATTAAGAAAGATTGGAGTATCTTCTTCTTCATCTTTGGTGGTATCACCACTTTAGCAGGTATCGGATGCTTATTCCTTCTTCCAAAAGATGTTAAGGCACCTAATAAAGAAGAACCATACATTAAAAACATCGTTTATGGATTTAAACCAAGTGTCATTAAAGCTCAACCAAAACTCTATTTAGCTTTAACAGCATTTATGGTTTTCTCCATTGCTATTCAAATCTTTATGCCATATTTCATGGTTTACGTTAATAAAGTTTTATTGTTTGATATGGTAAGCACTGCTGGTCCAATTCTTGGAGTTGCTTGTATCTTAACTGTTGTATTTGGATTCTTTATGGATAAGATTGGCAAATACAAAGTAGTCTTTGGTGCTATAGGCGCAGTTGTTGTTGGAGGAGTATTACTCTTCTTATTAAATCAACAAATCGGTGTCATTATCGGTGGTATTATCTTAATGACTGGCTATTTATTAGCAACCGCTGTATTAGGTACAAAAGTTAGAGACTTTACTCCAGAAAAAGAAGTTGGATTATTCCAAGGAATTAGAATGATTTTCGTCGTTATGATTCCAATGGTCACCGGACCATACATCGGTCAATGTGCATCAATGATTAATAACGAAATGACTAAAGGAGATTTTGGTCAATGGTCATACGCTCCTACACCATATATCTTCCTTTTCTCAGCTATTGCGGTCTTATTCGTTTTAATCCCACTCATCATTCTCTATAAGAAGGAAAAGCAAGATGAACAAGTCTCCTCTTAATGAATATCCTCGCCCTCAACTATATAGAGATTCTTATCTCTCACTAAATGGTTATTGGGACTATAAAATTAGCAAAAATAGCGAACTTCCTACAAGTTATGATGGAAAAATACTTGTTCCTTTTTCTCCTGAAACTAAGTTAAGCGAAGTGAATAAAGTAGTCACTCCAGATGATTATCTTTTCTATCATCTATCTTTCTCTTTGAGTGACTTTCTCATCAAAGATAAAGTGCTACTCCACTTTTTAGCGGTTGATCAAATCGCTGAGGTTTATCTTAATGGTCACTACTTGGGAAAACACGTTGGAGGATTCCTTCCGTTTGAGTTTGATATCAAACCGTTTATAACCGCTGATAAAAACGACTTAGTGGTCAAAGTTAAAGACTATTCTGATACTTCATATTATTCTAGAGGCAAGCAAAGAATTAATCGAGGAGGAATATGGTATACCCCACAAAGTGGTATCTATTTCCCAGTCTTTATTGAAAGCGTTTCTTCTGACTATATTAGAAACATTAAATTCACTCCGGATATTGATAAAGAAGAAATCATCATTAATGTAGAAACAGAAGCAAAAGAAGCTTCTATTCATATCTTTGGAATGGATCGACCAATTGACACGAATAAAGATGTCCATATCAAGGTAAAAGATATGCATCTATGGTCTCCAAGTGACCCATATCTATATTTTGTAAAAGTGAATACAGAAAATGATGAAGTAACATCATATTTTGCGATGAGAAAGTTTTCTCTCATTAAAGATGAAAACGGAATTAATCGCATCGCACTTAATAACAAGCCTTTCTTTATGAAAGGAATATTAGACCAAGGATATTATAAAGAAGGTCTATTAACTCCGTCTAATTATGATAATTATATTAAAGATATTGAACTCGTGAAATCACTAGGCTTCAATACGATTAGAAAACACATCAAAATTGAAATTCCTAGATGGTATTTCGAATGTGATAAAAAAGGTATTATCGTCTGGCAAGACTTCATTAATGGAGGTGGAGAATATAAATTCTCCACGATTTCTTTCCCTCTTATAACAGGTATTCATCATAAAGACACTAACTATAAGAAGTTTGCTAGAACTGATAAAGATGGTCGAGACTTCTTTATCCAAGAAGGAAAAGAAATCATTAATTATTTATATAACTCACCTTGTATCGCCTTATGGACAATCTTTAACGAAGGTTGGGGTCAATTTGATTCAGTAAATGTCTATAATCAAATGAAAGAATTAGATCACACTAGGCTATTTGATCACGCTTCAGGATGGCATGACCAAGGTATAAGTGATGTTAAGTCATTCCATATTTATTTCAAAGATTTCAAAATCAAAAAGCAAGATGATAATCGTGCGATTGTCCTATCAGAATTTGGAGGCTTTGTGTATCCAATTGAAGAACATATGCAAGTCGGAAAGAAAACTTACAAGAGCTTCAAAGACGCAGATAGCTGGATAAAACGATATAAGAAGTCCATTGAAAATGATATCATCTCTAACATCCCTAAAGGTTTAAGCGCGATGATTTATACGCAATTAAGCGATGTTGAAGATGAATTAAACGGTTTTATCACTTTCGATAGGGAAGTAATAAAAGTTCCAGTCGAAAAGATAAAAGAAATCAATGACAAAATAAAATGAGTGTTCATTACGAGCACCCATTTTTTGTTTTGGTTTATTTTCCTTTTACTGCAAGTTCAATTGCTTTATAGCCACCATCATATATGCCAGTAGCTTTAAGCTTCACGATTTGCTTATTAAGGTGAATGAGCAATTCTTTGTCAGTAAGTAAATGGTCCAGCATCTCACTCATGCTCTTCTTATCTGGGCATTCAAATGTTGAATCTCCAATTTCTTGAGCGTGAATCGCGCCATAGACTTCATGTCCGCCAATATGCTTCATCATTACTTTAACTACAGGGTAGAACGCTAATTCACTTGGTTTAGTGATAAGTAGTTCTACATGTCTCATAAGTAGATTCGTGCTATAAACAGCTTCAAAAATGTTTTTGTGATAGAAGATATGAATTCCTTTAATCACACTTTTATCCATCTTGTTAACAAATTCTTTGGTTTCATCGTATCTATCAAAATGTGTTATGCACATATTTTCAAATCCAGATATCTTTTTCTTTAAGAATTCATACATATCAAGGTGGTCACCTAAATTGATAAATAAGGCTACTTTACCTTCTTTGACTTTTGGAATAAGGTGATTAACAATTTCTAAGAATGATTTAGCACCTGCTCCTGCTCCTCCAACTGAAGTAAGAATTCTAGTAGGTTCATCTTTTTGAATTCTATTTACTCTTGCTTCAACATCTTTTTCAATGTTTGAAACAAGTTCATGGTCAATATAATGACCAACTTCATAGATATCAGATTCAGGAATGCCTTTTAATGATTTCTTTGCCATTCCATTAAGCATCTTATATCCAAGATATGCGAATGGTGTTTGAACAGCATGGATTGCTCCTTCGGAAAGGTGTAACGCCATCGGCCAGTTATCTGGAATAGCGTTTACTACATGAGTTAATCCAGCATGAATTGCTCCTTGAGATGGCCATACGTGAGTAGCAACATACGGGATATCTTTAGGAAGGTCGTGATATAAAGGAGTTAATAACTCAGCGTTCTTTTGGTCAATTGAATTATAGGTGATTTGTCTAAAGCCTTCGCTATTCATTGGTTCCCAAACTAAAGCGTTAAATAGTTTAAATTTTTGGGATAGTCTACTTCCTAGTGAATATAAATCATTTTGGCTTCTAATCATCTTGCTACCAGTCGCATCAAAACTCGCCAAATCCATCCAAATCGGATCATAGCCTAATGCCTTTGCGCAACTCGCTAATGCAATAGAAATTCGATAGTGACCAAATCCCATTCTAATATTGCCAACCACTACTGGTTTTTTAGGTAACGCTAATGGGGCATCAGACAAGATTAAATTTTGAGCGCCAATAAAATCTAAGGTAGGAATATTCTCTAACGCTAAATGGTATTCTTTGTTAGAGTCGTCGCCAAACTTTTTAACAAACTTTTGTTTACTTTTAAGGCCTTTCTTGATGGTTTTTTGGTCAATTTGATTACCAAATATGACACTGGATTTATCTTTGTTTTCCATAGATTTCTCCTAATACAAATAGACCCTACATGTATAAACAAATAGGGTCAAATTGTTTAAAAATATTATTCTTTCGGTTCTTCGATTAGCTCTTCAACTTGCTCTTCAGTTTGTTCTTCAGAGTTAGCTTTTAAAGCTTCGGCTTGTTGGAAATCTTGTTTATGTTTTAATTCAAGAGCTTCAACAATCTTATTATGTTCTTCTTCAGTAACCTTATAACCAAAGTGCATAAGCGCCCATGCTGCGGTGATAGAAATAATTAAGATTGCAACAATGAGGATGCCAGCTATTCTAAGTTGCTCTGGTTTGACCATCGCGTGTGCTGCTTTAACATCAGCAATAAAATCATAGTCAATTTCTGTACTACCAACGTTCGCACTTGTCCAAGCGTTGTGTTTTTCTTCAGCTTTGCCAATCGCGGTAAATGCACCAAATAATCCTGCAACAAAGAAGATTAAATATTGGAACCCTCTTAAAATAGCACTACTTAACTTAACATCCAGTGGTCTCCATGCAGAAATAATGGATTCTTTTCTCTCACCAAATTTATATTCGTTATAGTCAATTGAGTCTTGGAACATAACGATAATAGCGAGGTACATAAGACCCATTCCAAAGAAGAGAATGAATGGGAATAAATAATGTAGGAACATAGTTCCTCCAAGAGCCCATCCAAAGTTCATTGAGAAGTATTCTTCATCAGGAACTACGCCTAATTCGTTAAAGGCAATCGCGTTTTCCCCAAATAATGGAGTAGAGAAGACCAAGAATCCTACAAATCCTATAATTTGAATGATAAATGAAATAGTAAGAATCTTTTGTTTAGAAAGTTTCTTAGCAATTTTTGGATATAAAGCCTGGGAGATAATCATAGCAGCGACATACATTACCGAAATAATTGTCGCAACAAGTCCACCTCTACCAGAACCATATCCTAAAGATAAATAGAAGTAATTAAGTCCAATACCGCCGGTAAGAACTCCACTTGCTAAATAATATAAGAACATGGAAATAACAGAGACTCTAAGTTCTTTGTTCCTAGCAAATGTTTTAAAGAGATCTAAGAAATGTGTTTTTTCACTAACGTTAACTTGGTTTGGATCTTCTTTCTTTTCTTTACAAAAAACGAAGACCGCTACTTGTGATAATAGGAACACAATTGAGGTAACGATAGCGAGGATCATAAATACCTGTGCAGAAGATAAATTATTAAACAATGTAGGCAATAGCATACATGCAGCGGTCATTGTAAAACCACCGATAGATGCACAGACAGTAACTCTAGAACTGACAGATGCTCTTTCATGTTCATCATTAGTTAATGATGGGAGCATGGACCAATAGCCAATATCATTAATTGTGAAGAATAAATCCCACAAGAAATAGAAGGCAATCATAACTCCAACGAAAGCCCAACCATTTGGGGTACCATCAGCAAATGTTGGTCTAACAAGGAACATACAGCTAACTGCTATAGAATTTCCAATCGCACCAATCAAAATCCATGGTTTAAATTTGCCTAAATTTTTGAAATGGAATTTCTCAACTATAAAGCCCATAATAGGGTCATTAATACCATCCCAAATAAGAGCAACAATCATCGCAATGGTAATTACACCATATTGCTTAGCAAAAATGTCAGAATCTGAACTTAAAACGCCACTGTTGATAGCGTATTGAAGCAAGAAGGAGCCTACTAGAGCATAACAGGCGTCTCTAAAGATACCTGATAATGGGAAAATCCACTTAGTAAGTTTTGGAATTTTATTTCCCTCATAAGTGGCGTTTACATTAAAAAAACTCATTGACGTTTTTCTCCTTTATGTAAAACGATATAAATAGATTTTACCTAATCGGTAAGACTTAAACAATCTTAAAATGAAATTAATTTGTTTAAAAAAGATGTTAATACATCTTTTGAATATCAATTTTCGCTTATTTTTATTTCGCAATTGTGATGATGCTTATTATGTATAAATAAGTCGAGTTATCTTTGGCTTCAAGCTGCCCAAAATGTT
>JAEDNC010000032.1 GCA_016302705.1 Bacilli bacterium
TCACAATCCGGGTACGATTAGATAATACGTATAAATATGAAACTTATAGATGTTAGAAAAATTCATCAAGGAAAATTCTTATCTTATTATGTTGCCAGTTATATTAATAAAGATGGCGACTTAAAAGAATATGAATTTATTTCTAGAAATAACAATGTCACTAAAGATATTTTTGGCCAAGTGGTTGTTGAAGGTGTCGGTTTAGTGCCATTAAGTGAAGATCATCAAAGAATCTTATTACAAAAAGAATTTAGACTTGCCACTAATAGAGATGTTTATAATTTTCCTGCTGGACTAATTGATAAGGGAGAAACTCCTCAAGAAGCAGCAAAAAGAGAACTAAAAGAAGAAACTGGATTAGATTTAATAGAAATAATTGAAACTTTATCTCCTTCTTATGCTTCTCAAGGAACAAGCGATGAATTAATGCAAATAGTGGTGTGTACCTGTAAAGGCGAGATTAAAGAATCTTGCTATGCGGATGAAGAGATCACCGCAAGATGGTACACCAAAGAAGAAATTAAAGAATTATTAAAGCAAAATGTATTTATGTCTGTGAGAACTCAAATGTTCTTGTGGCAGTGGTGCAATTCAGAAAAAGTTGCCTAATCTATGGTAATTTTTTTATGCATTCATATTCATTATTAACAATATTTTTCTTTCTTAAAAAGTTGGACTATTAGAATACATTTTCGAGAATTTTTCAAACTTTTACTATAGTAACAAAGAAATTTGTTGCAACACTAGTCGATAAATTTCTATAATAATTTTGCATAACAAGAACGAATAGGAAGTCCCAAACCTATAGACGACAAAGTGATGCAATTAAACTAAACTATCATCCATTCAATTTAAAATGTACGACAATTGAATGATTTTTGTCGTTTATAAGGAGAAATAAATAATTATGAAAAAAACAAAGATTATTGTTCCTGCATTAGGCATTATCGCATTTGCTACAGCCGCTTCAATTACAGGAACAGTCGCATGGTTTACCGCTAATAACGCAGTCTCCGTTACAGGAATGCAATTTAAGACACAAGTTGGTAACAACTTACTTATCGCTGATAATCAAAATAGTTCCTTCACAGACGCTGTCTTTGGTACATCATTAACACAAACTAGAAAAGCTAAACTTGAACCAGTTTCATCCGTTGATGGTGTTGGTTTTTATTACACAACAGTTGCTAACGATAATGGTTCTGCAAAAGAAGCCTCCCCATTCTACACTTATAACGAAGGTGCTGCTTTAGTTGATACAGATGCAGATAAAACTGCAAACGATGCTTCATTTAACGCTAGATATGGTGTTGCTTCCCCAACAACTGGTTGGGCCGGAACAGTCCTTTATGGATATGTTGACTATACTTTCTATCTTAAAGCATCATTATCCACAACAGGCGATCGTATTATCATGAACGAATGCACAATGAGATATAACGGCGCTGGTCTTGAAGCAAGCGACAAAGCTTGGAGAATTGGTGTTTATGCTGCTGAAGCAATTGCTTCTACAAACGATGGTGTAACAACAGTTACTCCATATGAAACCCCAATGGCTGCTGGTGATAACAAAACAATCTTATCCCCAACTGGCGCAGATTACTTCACCAAAACCGAAGGAGGAGAACCTGCAATAGTTGATGCGGTTAATGGTGTCAGCGGAATAGGTCGTGGTGATGGATTTGCTCCAACATATGGTGATGTTATTAATTTCAACAAAAAAGCAATTATCTATTCAGCACAAACTAATGCAGAAACAAACAAAGTCTTTAAAGTCGTTGTCCGTCTTTGGCTCGAAGGTGAAGACACAAAATGTTATGTTGATAACTACAAGACATTATCTGCAGATTACACACTCAGCCTTAGTTTTGTTACAGAATTAAACACTGTTGACGAAGGTTCTTCTGCTGGTGTTTCAAACATTGGTTAATAGTATAATCTAACCATAAAGATCCTCGATTCACTCGAGGATTTTTTATTGCTCTATAAATAGAACTTGCTACTTTTAATTTGAAATGGTATGTTTTATGTGAGTTAAAAGTACAGCTACAGTGATGTAGTGTCACAAAACTATAGGGTCTTAATTAATTAAGAAGGATTAAGATAGCCAGTTGCCTTAGGAGATGTAAATCTCGCCAATGTTTTGGATGATAGGCAACTGGCATTTTTATATCTTCGTTGGGACATTAATTCGCCTCCACCTTCTGGGGCACACCTCACATTATGTACGAATTAGAATACGTTAAAAAACGAAAAAGAAGAAAAAGAGCAGTAATTATCGGTGGTATTTCTACCGTTGTCGTTTCGACATTGTCAATTATTGCTTTTTTAGGTCGTTTTGCTGGCACATTCACTGTGTCGCTTGATACTGGTAATGTTAAGTTAGCGCTTTCTGAAAAAAGTACATTTGCCAATCCAAGTGCTTTCTTAAGAGTTAATAGTATTGCCAGCTTTGCTGAATACACTTATAACTCGATTGAAAAGTTCACACACGAAGCAATTGATAGTGAAGAATCTTCAGTAGACTTGGGTGCTAATTACAAACTTGATGGAGTGACAGTGGAATCACTTAACTTCCTTAAGTACACCTTCTATGTGAAAAACGTCGGAAACACAGTTGCAAGCTACAAATTCACACTTAATTTAGTGGAATCAAAGCCAGCAAGTAATGGAAAGACATTAGATGACACTCTTAGAGTGATGATCTATCAAAACACAGCAAGTAATGAGCATAGTCACACTGTCTATGGAAAAAGACTCAGTCAACCAAGAATTGTTGATGGCAATCCAGACTATCGCCCTCCTATATCTATTAGCGAGGAACAAGCCCCTATGGCCGGGTATGATTTCCCTGGATATGCTGAGATATTCCAATCTCAATCAGTTATTACTAGCTTCATAGTACCGCAAATTGATGCAGGTGAAATGAGAAGGTACACAATAGTAACCTGGCTTGAAGGATTCATGTCAGGTCCCGAGACTGCACCAGTAGGTGCAACAATAAAATTAGGAGTTGAAATTAACGCTTATGAAATTTAATAAGAAATTAGTCGTTGCAACTTTATCTACAGCATTAGGTCTTGGTATCGTCGGTAGTATTACTGGTACCGTTGCTTGGTATCAATATTCTACAAGGGCGACAACATCTATTATTGGAAGTTCCGGAGGTAAAACCGGTGTTCTCCAAATCAAAATGGCAGGAGCGGAAGACTCTACTTATACTAGAGATTTATATACCGCCACATTAACATCTGGTAGATCAAACACAGTTCTTTATCCTTGTACATTCGGTGGTATTGATAATAATGTTGCTCTTCCATCAACAGCAAAACGTAATCCAGTTGCCGGAAAAGGCAACCCAGAGAACTGGGAAGATGCAACTTCTGCAGTTGATTACATTCAATACTCTGTTACTTTAAGAGCACAACAATATAATGCATCTACCGAACAAGTTGAACCACTTCAAAATATTAATATCTACTTATCTGATATTATGCTTGAAGATGCTGAAACAACTGCAGGAGATTTAACTACTGCATTAAGAATGCATATTCACACAAATGATGGGGCAACTGATAAATATTTCCTTATCGGTTCAACTGCTACAACATTAGACACTTATGGACATCTCGATATCGATGGTGATGGTATTGCTGACAAGGTTGGTGGATATGAAACAGATCCAAATCATAACGACACAGTTATGTATGGTGTTGAGAGTTCTCAACAAAAATGCATGGGTATCTCTGATATTGAAGGTTTAACAACCGCAATTGGTAAAACCAACGCTTCTGGTACATTAGATGTAACAGTGACACTTTGGCTTGAAGGTTGGGCACAATTAAACCCATATTCATCACCAAATACTGATGTTAAAGCAATGTGGAACAATAACACAATTGGTAAGACCATCCATGCTGGATTGACATTCGATGTCGATACACAATTTGATGCATAATCAATAAATAATTATTTATATCTTTAAAATTAGGGGAGAGGAGGAAAGTATGAAAGCTAGTAGGAAAGTAAATGTCGCTTTAGCTGTGATGTCTTCATGCGTTACAGTTGGAATATTCGGCGCAGTTACTGGTACACTCGCGTGGTATGTAAATAGCACACGTGTAACCGTTTCTTTTACTGGTACATCTGTGCGTAGTAGCTTACATTTACAAATTGGCATTATTGATAATGGCAACATTTTCAGTGATGACGACTTACTTAACTACAATCTTGTTAGAGAATATCAAGATAGCCATGGTGTAGACTTATGCGATGGAAATTCTATCGTATGGAATAAATCATCTAGCTTACCAAGCGATGCGATTAATCACTATCTAGCAGGGACACATACTTTCGCAACTACAGAACTCTCCCCTGTTTCTTCTAAATCTAGATTAAAGACAGTCACTAGTGATATCTCTTTATATGAAGCTCCAAAAGTGGGAAATCTTAATCCAACTGGAGTAGCAGAAAAAAGAGAATATATCCAAATTCCATTTGCATTTAAAGTTTTAAGTAACGAAGATGTTCCATTAGATAATAAGGAAGTCTGGTTATCAGATGCTTTAACTGAAAGTGATGCAACTAATGTTGATCAAGCGATTAGAATTCACGTATATAACAATCACGGTAAAGATGAACATGATGTCATCAAACACGATTCATTTATTATCAATCCATCTTCAAATAATGACGGAGCAACGACCGTCGCTGGAATGCTAAATTTGGATGGAAATGATACATATGATTACGATGGTGATCATGAATTAATTTATGGAGAATATGGTGATGTAACACCTACTTTCTCTACAGATTCTTATAAAGATGACGCTGGATTTGATGAAGACGCCATTTACGATGTAAATGACACACATGATACTAGTGGTAGATCAACAACTTTTACCGCTAAACACAACAAAGAATGTAAACCAATTTCTAACTGGAATACTTTTAAAGCAGGATTTAAATACGCTGATTATTACGGTATGAATTCTGTTAAGCCAGAGATTGCTGCAAATGGTAATTATACTGGTGGTAAACCTATCGCATACACTGATAGTGCATGCAAAATTGGTTATTCTAAATTGACTATTTGGCTTGAAGGATGGGACCATGCAATTATCGATTCTGCAATTGGTCACAAATTCAACCTTGGATTAACATTTGAAGTAAATAAAATCGGAATTAATCTCTAAAATGAAAAGCAAAAAAATAATTCTTACTTTCTATGTAGGTCTTGTTGCTTTAAGTTCTGTTGGTCTAGGTTTCTCCATTGCGTGGTACACTAGTAGCGCGAATTTGTATGTGAATACATTTAATGTATCAATTATTGGAGAAGCAGGGCTATTTATATCCGAATCCAGCGATATTGAAACCGCTGGGACTGAGATTCAATATGACTTTACTGACGGCAAGCTTTTTGAGCCTGTCACAAGTGCATATTCATCAATTTGGATGAATGAAAAGAGTGAATTTCCAAAATTCTACGTTGAAAACGAAAGTTTTTCAGCAACTGAATATATTCCTCCTCTTAGACCGCACAACTCAGGATATCTCTCTAAAAAACTTTACTTATTTTCAGATCAAAATGTTAACGTGACAATTGATCCAGGAAATTTAGCAGCAGGAGAGAAGGCTACTTATATTGAACCAGATTCTCTTTTTAATAACGCGTACGCGAGCACACTATATAATGAGATACAAGCGAGCAAAGATGAAAAAGATGAACCTTTAAAAAATCTCACCGTGGATGAGCTCAAAGAAAGACTCAACAAACTCCCTAAAGCAATGCGTTTTTCTGTGTTAATTCCCGATGAAGCCAATTATCAATATGCGATAATTGACCCAAATAGAGACGAAAATGAAGTCCAATTTGGAGGATTGCTTGATGTTGACGTTGATAGATATTACGATTTTTATAGGAATGATCTAGGAAATTTCTATGAAAGAGTCTATGGAGAAATAAACGATAGAAGCTTAATCGTTTACGATGAAAAAGTCGATTATGACTCTTCATACACTAATCCAACTATTGAAGCAAATGCCTTCAACGCTAAACATAAAGCTAATGTTAAAAAATTTAATTACGAAGCTTCACTTGCAAACGGTCTAACATTTGAAAAAGAAAAGGCATATACATTAGACCAATTTGAAAGAGAAGACTTATTCAAACCGTTTGTCATTCCAGTGTATGCAAATAAACCTCAAGAAATCATTCTCTCAATTTATATTGAAGGATGGGACCTTGAAAGTGTTAATTACACGATGGGAGCGACATTCGACGCTGCTATATCATTCACAGTAGACCATGCAATGATTTAGAAGATAGGAGAAAAAAATATATGGAAGCTTATTTCGAATATTTACGCGAGATGCTTGTCAAGTTCTTTGAAGATCTTGGAGTATTCTTCTACAAGTGGTGGGTCTCACCATGGGAAAACGTTCCTGGCAATTTTGAGTTATACAATTCGATTTTCCAATCGCATGTTAATGACTTTGGATTCCTTGGATGGTTTTTCTACATTCTCTTCTTCATTTTCTTTATTGCGTTAATCGGCGCAATTGGATTTGGTCTATTTATTTTACTTAGAAAATATGTTCGCTTTGTTAAAAGAGAACTCGATAAAGATGAACTCCGTCGTCAAGTTGAAAGACTTAACTACGAATTATATGCCGCAATTCAAGAAAGAGATAAGATTTTAAATCTTAAAACCGCTTATATGGGTCTTAAACCACAAGACGGAAGCGAAACTGCTGAAGTTATTGAAGAAGTTAGTTCTCGTTTCCCAAAACTGATTTCTGTTGATCATGCCTATAAAGACAAGAACACTCAAATCTTAAATAAAGAAGGCTTATCTCTTGAAGAATTATGTAACTCTATGAGAAACTTCGCTGCTAGCAAGCTTCACTTATATTACACAATCGATCAAATTAGAGAATTATTCGCTGGTATTGCTACTAGTAAACTCATCATCCTTGAAGGTATCTCTGGTACAGGTAAAACTTCCTTGGCAAACGCTTTAGGAAAATTCTTCTCCTTTGATACGTCAATTATTCCAGTCCAACCATCATGGAAAGACCGTTCTGAATTGTTAGGCTACTACAATGAATTTACTAAAAAATTCAACGAATCTGAATTCTTAAAAGCATTATATGTCACAACATATCGTAAAGATTTAAATGTCATCTGTCTAGACGAAATGAACTTAGCGAGAATTGAATATTACTTCGCTGAATTCTTATCCGTCATGGAAATGACTGAAAAAGATAAATGGATTATCGATTTAATACCTGACACAGTTAAGGGTGATCCAATTCATTTAACTGAAGGTAAACTCACTATTCCACAAAACCTCATCTTCTTTGGCACCGCCAATAACGATGATAGTACTTATACAATTTCCGATAAGGTTTATGACCGTGCGATCTCCATCTTCTTTGATGATAAAGGAAGACCATTTGATTGCACTGAGCAAGAACCAATCACTATCCCTTATTCACAATTAGATTCTTTATATAAAGAAGCAATTAAACAAAATCAAATTTCAGAAAATATGCTTCGTAAGTTTGATCAACTTGATGATTTTGTCATTAAGAGATTTAAACTCGCCTTTGGTAACCGTATTTTGAAACAACTTGAAACGTTCGTTCCAGTTTACGTTGCCTGTGGTGGAAGTGAAACTGAAGCATTTGACTTTATTTTTACAAATAAAATCTTAAAGAAATTCGAATCCTTAAATATCGCTTTCTTAAAAGATGAATTAAAAGAATTACAAGCATTCTTAGACAAGCTTTACGGAAAGAACCAGTTCAAATTAGCGCAAGCAAAAATCTCAGCAATGCTTAAAGATTAATTAACATAGTTAATTATTGAAATCATTTATGGCAACAAGTGGTAAAAGACTTTTTCGCAAATACATCGATAAGATGAATTCCTTCAGCAAAGATAAAAATGTTGAAGCGATTTATGATTCCTTGCTTAACGGAAGGAATTCTTATTTGAGATTGTCTAAAAAAGGTTCATCTCGATTTGACCCAAGATGGATTACCGTTATTGAAGATTGCCTATTTGATTTAGGAGATATTATTAATAACCCAAGTGAAGTGACCGCTACTGATAGTAGTATCACTCCAATTGAACTCGCTAAAAAGATCGATGGCAAATCCGTCCAACATTTAGCGTCACATTCTCAATATGTTAAAGAAATTGATGAAAATGGCAATGTCATTCCATCAAAGATTTTATCTCACTCTAATGTCCAAGATTTCCATACTTATGAGAATAGATTTATCGCTACTTTCGTTCGTCGATTAGTCCTCTTTATTGAGAAACGTTATGAATTCATTCATAGTAATCTTAATTTAACTCTAGAAGATGTCTTGATGGTCAAAAATAAATCTATTGTTAATGGCCAAGAAGTTGAAATCGAAACTAAGGTGACAATTAGAAGAGAAGAAAAAGATAAGAGTACGGTTGAGGCTAAAAAATATATTGAACGTATTAAGTCAATGAGAGAATACATCCAATTCTATTACTCCTCTCCATTTATGAAGATGATGAAAAACGAACAAGATGTTCGTAAACCAATCATTCAAACCAATATCTTAAGAAAAAATCCAAAATATCGAAAATGCTATGAAACATTCCTCTTCATTGAAAAATTCGATTCTTTAGGTGTGTCTTATCACTTAAATGAAAACTATCAATCTTTCGATGAAGAAGAAAGAAGAAAAATGAACTTCTTAATGTTATCTGGCTTTTTAAGCGCTCAAACAAGAGACCGCATGGAAAGCATTAAGGTTTCGAATAAAATTTATAAACCTAAATTCCTTACTAGTATGGATGATGAGATGTTCACTTATGGCGATATCCTTAAAGGTCCAATCGAATTCGTAAGAATTGATCAAACATATCGCGATTACTTAAAAAGTAAGATAAAGGCTGATTTACCAGAACATCCAAATAAATACAAAAAAGCGTATTACGAAGAAGAATACGACTATAAGAGAGAGCAAAAGCTCGATTCTCAAGAACTCGATCAACTTATCAACCGTAAGAAAAGAGAAATTGCAGTATACGAGAAATATCTTGAAAAACTTATTGCTCAACGTGATAAAGAAGAGACTGAACAAAGAAGAAAAGAGCTCGAAGCTATTAAAGCCTATCAAGAAGGTCTTATCGCTCTTAAACGTCAAAAGATTATTGAAGAAGCTGAA
>JAEDNC010000033.1 GCA_016302705.1 Bacilli bacterium
CTTTTTCAAGTAACATTTTAGCCATCTTACAGTTTGGACATGTTTTTGTTCCAAAGAGTAATGTTTCATTTAATGTTTTAACAGCTTCATTACATGCTTCTTCTGCTCTATCGATACCATGTGTGAGTTTGGAATTCTTTATGTTATATGTTTTACGGTTGAGGAATTCTTCGCTCTTACCATCGTTCCAGTTTTGAATTGGACGATAGTAGCCAGTAATACGAGAATAGACTTCTGTTCTAGCGCCACATTTTGGACAGATGTATTGTTCACCTGTGATATAACCGTGTTCCTTACATACAGAGTATGTTGGGGACATTGTGTAATATGGTAAGTGATAGTTTTCAGCAATCTTTCTAACAAGATTCATACAAGATTTCCAGTTTGGAAGTTTTTCACCTAAGAAGGCATGGAAAACTGTACCAGAAGTATAAAGTGTTTGTAATTCGTCTTGAATATCAAGAGCGGCAAAGATGTCATCAGTGAAACTAACTGGTAAGTGGGAAGAGTTAGTGTAATATGGGGTTCTTCCTTCTTCACTAGCAGTAATGATATCTGGATATTTTTCCTTGTCGTGTTTTGCTAAACGATATGCAGTAGATTCTGCTGGGGTAGCTTCTAAGTTATAGAGGTCACCATAGAGTTCTTGATAATCAGAGAGTTTGTTTCTCATGTGGTTAAGAACTTCTTTAGTGAATTCTTGAGCTTCTTTATTTGTTAAGTCTTTCTTAATCCATCTAGCGTTTAAGCAAGCCTCATTCATACCGACTAAGCCAATCGTGGAGAAGTGGTTATTGAATGTTCCAAGATATCTCTTGGTGTATGGATATAATCCAGCTTCTAAGAGCTTGGTAATGGTGTTTCTTTTGACTTTTAAGGATCTAGCAGAGATATCCATAATCTTGTCTAATCTTTGATAGAAGTCTTCTTTGTCGGTTGCTAAGTATGCGATTCTTGGCATATTGATAGTAACAACACCGACGGAACCAGTGGATTCACCAGAACCGAAGAAACCGCCAGATTTCTTTCTCAATTCTCTTAAGTCAAGTCTTAAACGGCAGCACATACTTCTCACATCACTTGGTTCCATATCGGAGTTAATGTAGTTAGAGAAATATGGTGTACCATATTTGGCGGTCATTTCAAATAAGAGCTTATTATTTTCTGTTTCAGACCAGTCAAATGTTCTAGTAATAGAATAAGTTGGGATTGGATATTGGAATCCTCTACCGTTAGCGTCACCTTCAATCATGACTTCGATGAAGGCTTTGTTGACCATGGCCATTTCTTTAACACAATCTTTGTATTTAAAGTCGCATTCTTTTCCACCGACGATGGCGTTAAGTTCTGCCATATCATTTGGAACAACCCAGTCTAAAGTAATATTAGTGAATGGTGCTTGTGTTCCCCATCTAGATGGTGTATTAACACCATAAATGAAGGATTGAATACATTGTTTGACTTCTTTATAAGAAAGGTTATCTTTTTTAACGAATGGTGCTAAATATGTATCAAAAGAGGAGAACGCCTGCGCACCTGCCCACTCGTTTTGCATTATGCCTAAGAAGTTAACCATTTGGTTACATAATGTAGATAAGTGATTTGCTGGAGCAGATGTAATCTTACCAACGACACCACCTAAACCTTCTTGGATTAATTGCTTGAGTGACCAACCAGCACAGTAACCGGTTAACATGGATAAATCGTGAATATGGATATCGGCGTTTTTGTGTGCTGCACCGATTTCTTGATCATAGACTTCACTTAACCAATAGTTAGCAGTAACAGCTCCGCTATTTGATAAAATAAGTCCACCAACAGAGTAAGTAACTGTGGAGTTTTCTTTAACTCTCCAGTCATTAATCTTGAGGTAGTTATCGACTGTTTTCTTATAGTCTAAATCTGTTGCTTTTTGCTCTCTTAAATTAGCTCTAGCTTTACGATAGAGCATGTAACTTCTAGCAACATCAACATATCCTGCTTGGATTAAAGTAACTTCTACTGAATCTTGAACATCTTCAATATCAATAATATCGTTACGAATTTTTGAATTCATTGTTGCGGTAACTCTAAGAGATAACATGTTAATAATGTCATCGTTATAGAATTTGTGTTCCGCCATAAAAGCCTTTTCAATAGCTTTTGATACTTTTGTGAGATCAAACTCCTCAAGAGCGCCGTCTCTTTTTCTGATGCTGAGCATAAAAAATCCCCCTTAATGCTGTAGCGTTCATCTAAATGTATTTGAAAATATTATAATGTCGTTATTCTCTTTAAAAGCGAGAGTGGATAAATACTAATTTAATATTGAATCTTTGGCAACAAAAAAATATAAATATTTGCATAAGTTTAGACACTGTCCAAATTATTAATATTTATACTTTATTTTGTTTTAAATATATGTTTATCGAGACAAAAATTTGAATTATTTGACTAAGTCAATTACCACACAAATCATCTTTTCGAATTCTTGTACATCAAGGAACTCAAATCGTCCGTGATGGTTGTAACTTCCGGTACCAAGATTAGGTGTAATCAATCCAAATTTAGAAAATGTCGCTCCGTCAGTTCCACCTCTAATTGCGCCAAGAGATGGCTCGATTCCGTTCTTTTTTAAAGCCTCTTTCGCTCTTCTAATAGCCATAGGCTTTTTATCAACAAACTTCTTCATGTTTTCATATTGTTTTTTAAATGAGACGTTCACTTCAGCAGTTGGATAGAGTTTATTAACCTTATTAACTGCTTCTTTTACTGTTTCAATTCTCTTCTCAATACCTTTATCTTTGAAGTCTCTAAGAATCATTGTTAGGGTTGCAACTTCAGAATTGCCTTCAATACCGGTTAAATGATAGAAACCTTGTTTGCCTTCTGAATCATATGGTGTTTCTTTTGGAAGGAGAGAGACAAATTCGCTTGCAAGATTTAAAGCATTGATAAGCTTGCCTTTTCCTTCTCCTGGGTGAATGGAAACACCTTTAAAGGTAACAGTTGCTCCATAAGCATTAAAGTTTTCACATTCGATTTTATCGATATCTGATCCATCGATTGTATAAGCGTATTTAGCATTCATCTTACGATAATTGAAATGTAGTGGTCCTTCACCGATTTCTTCATCAACAGTAAAGCACACACAAATAGTGCTATGCTTTTCTTCTGGATGATCATGATAGTATTGTAAGACATTCATAATGATGGCTATGCCTGATTTATCATCAGCACCTAATAAGGTGTTACCATCAGTAACCACTAAATCGTGTCCAATATGTTTGTTTAAGATTGGGAACTCTTTTGGATCCATTGATAATCCGTTAGCGAGTTTAATCTTTCCACCTGCGTATTCTTTAATTAAATGTGGTCTTACGCCTGCACCTGTGACTTCGAGTGCAGTGTCCATATGAGCGTTAAGTCCAATTCTTGAACCTTTGCCTGGTAAATGACCATAGACATTACCAAACTCATCCATATGAGCGTCATCTAAACCAAGTTCTAATAATTCGTGAACGAGTAAAAGACTAAGGTCTTTTTGCTTTTCAGTGCTTGGTGTAGTGCCAGTTGTATCATTTGATTGAGTGTCAATTTTGACGTAATTAATAAATCTAAGTAAGTTATTGTTCATGTTTCTTTACAAATTCTTTTAATTTTGCGAAAGTCTCTTCTGAAATATCGTGTTCGATTTTACATGCGTCCACTAATGATTGTTCTTCATTGACTCCTAACATAGTAAGAGCTTTAGAAATAGTGAGGTGACGATCATAAATCTTGTTTGCAATTTCGCTTCCGGATTCAGTTAAAAGAATATTGCCGTCTTCCGTAATTGTGAGATAGCCATTATCTTCTAATTTATGGATAGCAATAGACACGCTTGGCTTAGAAAAACCCATCTCTCTAGCAATGTCAATCGCGTGGACATTTCCTTTTCTTTCTTTGAGAATTAAAACAGTTTCTAAGTAGTCTTCAGAACTCTCGTATAGTTTCATAAAAAAAGTATAACACAAATACATTTTCAAAATGTATCTCAAAATAAATTGTAGTTGATTAAAGCAACCTACATTTATCATATTTCATATACTAAAAATTATGTCTAAAACCCAATCTTATATACTTAATTTAGAAATTAAAGTATAATGATTAACGATGGAAACGATAAAAATTAAACATAGAGAGTTTGTTATAACTGATACTTTGTCAGAAGATTCTTTCTTGATAGAAAGAAAAGGAAAGAAATATTTCGCGAGAAAATTCACTCCTAAATCACAAGAAGGAGGAGAACTTACGTACGCGATGAGAAAACTATCAACTTCAGGAGTTAGTGTTCCAAAACTATTCTATATTGATGAGAAAAATGGATACGTTGTTAGTGAATATATTGAAGGCGAACTCGTGAGTGATTATTTTTCTAAAAACGATCTTGAAGAATCGCTTTATGAAGACCTTTTCCGCAATGCTTATTTCGCTAAAGTTAACCATATGACTTTGAACTATGAACCAGATAAATGGATGATTAGAAATGGTAAGCTTATTTATATCTATCCAATGGTCATCCTTTATAAGAAAGAAAAGGACCTTGTGGATTGCTATCTTAGACTTTGGTTCAACACTAAGGAATTGGCAAAATTCTTAAGCAAAAAAGGTGTTTTTTACGATAAATCTCGTGTAAAAGATGATTTTTCGACAAATAAAGCAATTGTCTTAATGACTTGCAAATATTACAAATAAGCAATGAGTAACTACATTATTTTTTCTTTACAATCTAATCAAGAAGTCGCTAAAAAAGTTGCAGCAAAATATGGGGCAGAATTAGGCTCTATTTCTGTTGATAGATTTGCAGATGGAGAAGTCCTTGTTAAGTCATTAAGTGATGTGAAAAATAAGGATGTTGTGATTATTGAATCTACTGCTAAAAACGCACATGAAGTATTGTTTGAATTGCTGCTTCTCATTGACTCGATAAAAAGAGGCGGGGCAAAGTCGATCAAACTCTATATTCCTTATTTTGGATATTCAAGACAAGAAAGAGTCTCTTGGATTAACGAACCTATATCTTGCGAAGTTGTGGCCAAAATATTGGACACTGCAGAAGTAGATAAAATATTAACCTTCGATATACATCATAGTGATATCCTAAACTTTTTCAAAACTCCATTTGAAAGTTTGCCAACTACAAAGTTATTTAAAGACTATTATCTTGATTATTTTCAAAAACATAACATTGACTTAAAAGATGTTGTTGTCGTTTCTCCAGATCATGGTAGTAACGCTCGTGCTGACTTATTAGTTAATGAGCTTAAAGGAAGTAAAAAAGTAATCTTAAACAAGTACCGTCCAAAACCTAATTTAGCAGAACATTTAGAAGTTAACGTTGAAGAAGTTAAAAATAAAATTTGCATAATTATCGATGATATTATCGATACTGGTGGTACAATAGTTTCCGCTGCCGACCTCTTAGTTAAGAGCGGAGCTAAATCTGTTATGGTAGGAGCATCCCATGGTGTGTTCTCTCCTAACAGTGTTAAAAAGCTAATCGAATCTCCTCTAGAAGACATAGTTGTTACTAATACAATTGAGAGAAGATTTCAAAATGAGATACATGTAATTGATATCTCCGAATTAATAAATTTATAGGAGGAACGAGATTTGAAATATTGTACTAAATGCGGAACTGAACTCCGTGACAATGATGCATTTTGCCCAAAGTGTGGTGAAAAAGTAGATTATGTCGAACCAAAAGTGGAAGTCGAACCGTTTATACTGAGACAAAATCGAAAAAACGTGACAGCACACTTATGACTCTTGCTTTTGCATTTAACATTATCGCATGTGTTTCTTGTGCTTTTGCACTTATTCCACTCGCGTGGATGCTTCCAATGACTTTTTCATTAAATGATAAAATAAAAAATAAAGAGCCAATTTCGGTTGGATTTAAAGTCTGTAACTTAATCTTTGTTAGTTTAATCTCTGGAATCTTTTTATTGGTTGGAGACGAAAACGAATAATATGAAGGATTTCTATTTAGAAATCAAACATATAGATAAGAAGACAGGTGCTAGATATGGAATCTTACATACTCCTCATGGAGATTGTGAAGTTCCTATGTTTATGCCTGTTGGTACTTTAGCAACTGTTAAATCTCTTTCTCCTGAAGAACTCCATCAAATGGGCGCAGGAGTGATTTTAGCTAATACTTATCACCTATCAATTAGACCAGGTGCAGATTTAGTTGCTAAAGCAGGTGGATTACACAAGTTTATGAATTGGGATGGACCAATTCTTACTGATTCTGGTGGATTCCAAGTCTTTTCACTTGCGGAAAACCGTAAAATCACTGAAGAGGGTGTTCATTTTAAGAATCACCTTAATGGTGATAAACTCTTCTTTTCTCCTGAAGTCGCAATCGATATTCAAGAAAAATTAGGCGCTGACATTATTATGTCTTTTGATGAATGCATTCCATATCCATCAAGTTATGAATACACAAAAAGATCCACAGAAAGAACTTTAAGATGGGCAAAAAGAGGCAAGGATGCTCATAAAAGAGATGACCAAGCACTATTTGGCATTGTCCAAGGTGGAGATTATGAAGATTTACGTAAGATGTGTGCTGAAGAACTTTCTAAAATGGATTTCCCAGGATACTCAATTGGAGGAACCTCTATTGGCGAACCAAAAGAAGTATGTTTTAGAATGATTGACTACGCAGTTAAATATCTTCCTAATGATAAACCACGTTATTTAATGGGTGTAGGTTCTTTAGATTACCTCCTTGGAGGTATTGCACGTGGAATTGATATGTTTGACTGTGTTTTACCAACTCGACTTGCTAGACACGGCGCCTTAATGACTCATACAGGTAGAGTTAATATTAGAGATGCTAAATATAAGGAAGATTTCACTCCCTTAGATCCTAAGTGCGATTGTTATTGTTGTAAAAACTACACAAAAGCGTATTTAAGACACTTATATGTTTGTGATGAAATATTTGGAAAGAGATTGCTCTCTATCCATAATATTCGCTTCTTAATTCATATGATGGAAGGAGCTAGAGAAGCAATTAAAGAAGATCGCTTTGAAGAATATATGAAGGTTACTTTAGCGGCCTTTGGAGATAGTAGAGGTTTCTAAATTTATGAATATAAATTTGTTTGATTTTGAACTCCCTGAAGAATTAATTGCTCAACAGCCATCTGATAAAAGAGACCACTCCCGTTTATTAGTAATTGATAAAGAAAACCACACTTATGAAGATAAGATGTTTTATAACATCATTGATTATCTTAGACCAGGTGATGTTTTAGTTAGGAACAATACGAAAGTTATTCCTGCTCGACTAATTGGAATAAAAGAAGTCACAGGAGCACATTGTGAAACTTTATTGTTAAAACAAGTTGGAGACGATACCTGGGAATGCTTAACTAAACCCGCTAAATCACTTAAGATTGGGGCTCGTATTAGTTATGGAGAAGGTAAACTCATTGGAGAGGTAGTAAAAGTCAAAGATGAAGGACTTAGAGATATTAAGTTCTATTATGAAGGAATCTTTTTAGAAGTCCTTGACTCTCTTGGAAAGATGCCACTCCCTCCATATATTAAAAAACAGTTATGCGGTAATGAACGTTATCAAACAGTGTACGCAAAATATACTGGTAGTGCAGCTGCTCCTACTGCAGGATTCCACTTCACTGAAGAGCTTTTTGAAAAGATAAAAGCTAAAGGAATTGAAGTAGTGGATATTACACTACATATTGGTCTAGGAACATTTAGACCAGTTAAAGTCGAAGATACTAAAGATCACGTTATGCACTCTGAAGAATATGAGATTACTAAAGAGGTGTGTGACGCTTTAAATAAGGCCAAAAAAGAAGGAAGAAGAATCATTGCTATTGGGACAACTTCAATTAGAACATTAGAGGCCAATATGCAAGAGTTTGGAACCTTTACTCCAATAAAGAAAGAAACTAATATTTTTATCACTCCAGGATACGAGTTTAAAGCTATCGATTGCGTGATTACAAACTTCCACCTTCCTAAGAGCACACTCATTATGCTTGTGAGTGCTTTTATGGGTCGAGAATTTACCTTAGAAGTCTATAAACACGCGGTTGATAATAAGTATCATTTCTTCTCATTTGGAGACTCAATGTTTATCCATGGAAAATAATAAGAATTACCAGCGAATACTTGAAAAAGAACTGCAAAACATTAAAATTTCTGGTAAAAAACCAAAATTATTGATTCACGCTTGTTGCGGTCCTTGCTTTACTATTCCGCATGAAATTCTTAAAGATTATTTTGATATCACGATTATATACAATAACTCGAACATCTATCCAGAAGAAGAACACGATAGACGTTTTAGCGAACTCAAAAAATACCTTAAAGATATAGGGGCAAATATCGTTGTCATTCCTACAAAATATGATAATAAAAAATATAACTTAGATTTAGAGCCGAGAGCTTCTGATAAAGAAGGTCATGAGCGTTGTAGAATCTGTTTTAAAAAGCGCTTAAAAGAAGGCTTTGAGTACGCTTCTAAAAATGGTTTCAATTACTTTGGAACAGTGATGACAATCTCTAGATATAAGAACGCTCAAGACATCAACAAAATTGGTGAAGCTCTTCAAAAAGATTATCCTACTGTTAAGTGGTTATACGCTGATTTTAAGAAGAATGATGGCTATGAAAAAAGTCTCATTATAATTAAAGAACACGAGATGTATTTTCAAGAGTATTGCGGGTGCAAATACTCCTATGAAGCCTACCAAAAAAAGCATCAAAACGAAGAAAAATAGTGACCTAAAAATCACTTTTTCTTTAATCTAAAATCGAAATATGTTTTTTAATGTTTGGATTTGCTCTTCCATTTGGTGAGAAAACCATTGGCACAGCACAACTAAAAGGATTTAAAGAGAGTGTACCAGGATTATTTATGGGATTTGGCATGGTAATGGTCTTTACAGCCTTATTCCTTCAAAGCGTTCTTCTCATCGTTTCTTAAACTATACTTTTGAGGCTGAGAAACGGCCTTTTTTTGTGCTCAAAAAGCGAAAAATGAGGCACTAAAAACACTAAAAAGACAAAAAAATGAGTAAAATTTATAACTTTTTTGAGGCATTTTGTTGTGTGCGTCTCTTTATATAAAAAAATTTTTATTTTATTATTGACA
>JAEDNC010000034.1 GCA_016302705.1 Bacilli bacterium
GAGAATATCGACGAAGACAGAAATAAATATATATAAAATATATTTCTCAACTTCTATAAATGATTATTTTTCTTTTTCAACATTACAAAAAATTGACATCTCTTTAAATGATAAGATGTTTTAAATAACTAAACAAAAAATCTCACAATCCAGTCTTTTAATTCTATAATTAAATAGATTTTATGATTCCTTCCATAATTCTACTTTCTCTAGGAGCAATAATGTCTACTATTTTTATTATTTCTAAGGTGAGACATTACTCGTTAGTTACAATCATATTGAAGACAATGGCTTCACTTTTTTTCATCGCCTTAGGAATAACAACTGTTTGTCTTACTGAAGGAGATAAGCGGTTTGGAATAATCATACTTATCGGCTTGATTTTTGGCATGTTAGGAGATACCTTGCTAGGCTTTAAGTATATTACTACTAAAACCAAGAAGCTTTGGATCTTTTTTGGAATGCTCGCTTTCGCTTTTGGACATATATCATATGTTATTGGTCTATTTGTTCACTTCTATCAAAGAGGAAATATTTTATTTGCGTTCCTTCCATTTATGATATCGCTAGTGATGTCTACTATTTATTTATGTGTTAAAGGACGTCTAGGCATTCATTTTGGAAAGACGTTCCCATTTGGAGTATTTTATCTTATTTGTTTAACTTCAATGTTCTCTACCTCTTTAGTGATGGGAATATTACATTCATTTAATGAGACAACATTAATCATGTTCTTTGTTGGGGCATTTAACTTTGTTATTAGTGATTGCATGCTTACTGGAGCCTATTTCAAAGAAGGTCAAAGACCAAAATGGTATATGGCAACTTATTCGATTGCCTATTATATCGCTCAATTTTTAATTGCGTTCTCTATTTTATTTTTAAAATAAAAATATTATTCTAATAAAAGAAAAAAAGGAGTTATATTTGAATGAAGAAAAAATATCTTTCTTTGTTTGGGGCCTCACTTTTAGCACTTACATCTTGTGGCGCTAGAGGAGTACATCATGAAATTAGTGATTATATTTTAGAGCTCCCATATACAGATAATTTCCGTATTCTTCAATTAACAGATACACATATTGGAGATAAAGATGATCAAGAATTACAATATAAATTCATGGATCTCACAATCGAAGAAGCTCGCCCAAATCTTATTGTAGTGACAGGTGACGTCTTCACATTTGCATCTAAAGGAACCGCTCTTAGATTCTTTAACTGGATGGACAGCCATAACATTCCTTGGACACTTACATGGGGTAACCATGATGAACAAGTCTATTTCTCAATTGACTGGGTCACAGATGTTCTTAATAATTATGGTCATAACTGTAAGTTTATTGACCTCCAAGATGATGATGTTAGTGGTAATGCGAACTTTGCAATTAACTTAATGAATGGTACTAACCTTGTTCACCAAGTAATCGTGATGGATTCGAATAGATATCATTATGGATTAGATTACAACGGTTATGACTATTTCCATCAAAATCAAATTGATTGGTATTCTAGATTGGTAAATACTACCAAAATACAATATGGTAATTACAAATCAACAATGTATTATCATATTCCTCTTCCAGAAGTAGATAACGCTTTTGATGAAGGCAATGTTATCTTTGGTGAGAAGAACGAAGATACATGTCCTCCAAAATACAATTCTGGATTCTTTAAAGTGATACATGATGCAGATTCTACCAAAGGTATGTTCTTTGGACATGATCACGTCAATAACTTTAGAGCAAAATATGAGGGTGTTCTCTTTGCTTATGGCATTAAATCCACAAACAAAATTTATTACGAAGACGAAATGCTCGGTGGACAAGTTATCGTCATTGATAACACAGGTAACTTCTCAGTAGAGAAACCTATTAACCACAAATATAGCGAGGTACTCTAATTATGAAAAAGACAATTGGACTTATCTCTGTTACGGTTTTAGGCATTTTAGCCAGTCTCTTGCTTGTTTTAGCAGTAAATATGTTCTTTGGAGATGTGGCAAATTTCTCTACTGGAATGATTACAGGATTATTTGTTACTCTTCCTGCTGCTGCGTTAACTGTTGATGTTATATTACTTTTCTTAGCAGTCATTGGTTACTTTGTAAATGAAAAGACACATAAGAAATTATTTAAGGTCAATCTCCTTACTATTGCGATTAGTTCTGGCGTTGGATTAATCGGCGCTTTATTGGCAGGTATTGTTACTTATCGTTCATTTATTAAACCATATCCATTCCCAGGCTACTTAATCATCTTTATGATTCTTCACATCCTATTTATTATAGGAAGCGTTGCTACTTTATTTCTTTATGTTAAAAAGATGCCTGAAGATGAAGAAAAGAATAAAGTTACAGTTGCTGGAATATTTAGAAATATCGGCTGGTGGTTATTTACTTCTTTAGCGTTATTTCGCTTTGGTTTATTCATCGTTTCTCCAACATTCATTAATTGGAGAACATTTGATTTAACCGCTCCATTTTATTTCTTTATGATCACCCCATTCTTTATGCTTGTTTATAAAGTCTTAGTGTGGTTTAAAATCGCTAAGGTTACAACTTTAGTAGATAAAATTGCTACATGTGCAATGGTTTTGTTAACTCTTGGTTTATCAGTAGCAGTTATCGTTCTTGGAATAAACGATTCAACATTTATCTCTGCTATTTCTCCGTGTATGCCACTAGAGAGATTAGTAAGCATGCCAATAGAAACCTTTATTCATATTGTTTCCACCTTAGCGGTAGGAACAGTCCTTATTCTTCAAAGCTTTGGGGTTTTTACCAAAAAAGAAGTGACAGAATAATCAACTATTAAATAAATTAATCAAGTGTCTTAAAGATACTTGATTTTTTACGCTAAATATTTGTAAATAACTCAAATAGTTATTTTGTTGTTACTTTTTTTATTGTAAATTTATACTATGAATATTTTGCTTACTAATGATGATGGCTATTTAGCAGAAGGGATTAATCTTCTTTATGACATATTGTCTAAAGAACATCGAGTAATTATTGTCGCTCCTAAAGTCACTCAATCCGCTAAATCGGTATCAATTACTATTGGAGTTCCTAATGAAGTAATTAAGATAAATGACCATACCTTCGTTATGGATGCTTCTCCTGCTGATTGTGTGGCCTTTGGTCTATCTTCATTAAACACAAAATTCGATTTAGTGGTTTCTGGTTGTAACCATGGATTAAATATCTCATATGATACGATGTATTCCGGTACAATCGGAGCAACTTTACAAGCTCTTACATACCGTATACCTGCTATAGCGATTAGCTGTGAGAACAACTTCGACATTGTAAGAAACTATCTAAACCAAGTTATGAAATATATTATAGATAACAAATTGTTATCTACTGAATATAGTTTAAACGTTAATTTCCCATTAGGGGAAAAGGTAGAAGATATTAGACTTACTCATATCTATTACCGTAAAGAAACAACATATTACATTGAATCTAGCAAAGATCATTATTATGCAACTAGAGATATTAATGACTCTAAATGCGATGAATTAGATTCTGATGTATATAGCGTATATCACTCAATTGTCTCTATTACAAAAATCAAGAAGTCTCTTGATTAAGGAGGAAAGCTTCTATGGCTGAGATTACAAGAAAAGATGGTGGAAGTGTTGCACCAAAAAAAGAAAAAAGAAAACACAATGGTTGGAAATATTTCTTGATGTGGTTTGTAGGATTTATCTCCTGCATTGTCACAATCGGTTTGTCGGTTGTTATTACTGGTTCTGTCATTAAGCTCAAAGATTTAGTGGCTATGACTGGCGGAGATCCAAACGAATACGTTGGTGAAGAATTTATCAACGATACTTTATTATCTGCGATTACCAAATTAACAACTCGTAAATTTGAAACTCTCGGAGACTTAAACAAAGTATCTCCAATTATTGAAAAGACTGTTACTGAAACAGTTAACCCAGCTTTACGCGATGCGATTGGTTTTGAATTTGATTGGGACGAATTAAGTATTAAACCATTCAAACTCGATTCTTCATCTTCTCGTCCTGAGACAGAATATGACCATAATGAATCGATTTCTGAGTATATTCCTAGAGCAGTTGAAAGCGGTGTTACTCTTTATAACTTCTTTGATGATCCAAGCCAAATTAATGGACTTCTTGAATATCTTTGCTATGGAATTAAAGAAGAACCGGTAGGTAGTGGACATTACGTAATCGATAAAGACCACAAAAACACTTTACATGACATCATGCAAAATCCAGGTGCATTTATGGATAACATCATGAAGGCAATTACTTTAGGATCAATCGTTGATACATCTTCTAATCCATTCCTCGCTCAAATGAACGATTACACGATTAATGATTTATCGGATATGAGTAAGATTACCTCTTTAGAGATTGGACCTCTATTTGATGGTAATACTGACGCTGCTAATAACCCATTAATTCAAACTATTATTGCAAATCACTGGACCATTGATGACTTATGTGACTTTGATAACATCATGTCTTTAAGAATTAGTGATGTTTTAGATGTTAGTGGTTCTTCCACTTTCTTACAAGCCATAGGAAACAATACCTTTAACGAATTAACCGCTCCTGGATTTGTTGATGGTTTACTTCTTAGTGACCTCTTCCCAGACGCTGGTGGTATCGTTAAAGCTTTAGCGGACGCTGGTTGTACTGTTGGTGAATTAACTGCTGATAACACAAAGATTTTAGAATTAACTGTTTTAGATGTCTTCCCAGATATTACTTCTGGAGATATCCTTTATGCCTTTAAAGATGAAACTCTTGGTGATTTATCTACTTTAGATATATCTACAGTTAAAATTACCAATATCTTTAGTGCGACTGATATCACTAATAATAAAATACTTTCCGCAGTGCTTGATGTTAAAGGAAATGACGCAACTATCGGAGATCTTTCTAATCAAGCTACAATTAACTCTATTCCATTAAGTAGCATTATTGATCCTACAGGAAACCAAATCTTAACTGCGTTATGTTCTGATCCAAATCCTGCCACAATTGGAACAATTGGCACTAAAATAAATTCTTTGAAACTAAAAGATGTCATTGAAGCTGATGATCCAACTTCTATGATTTATGGAATCGTTAATTCAGTCGCAATGGATTGCCCAATTAATGAAATTGGAACTCACTTTGGAGATATCTTATTAAGTGATTTGTTTGATGTTAATGCCTCTACCCCAAAAGTGTTAGCAACACTTATTAATGGTGGTTCAACCTTAAATTCATTATCTAGTGATTTAAATACATTAAAACTTGGCGATGTCATGGATCTAAATCCAGGTGACTTATTATATTCTGCAAAAGATGAAAGTATTAATGATGGAAACGCGATTGTCAATGCTTTATTGGATAACATCACCTTAGGTGATGCGATTACCATTGATTCTAGTTCTCCACTTGTTTTACAAAATTTAGCAGGTTGTAAATTAAGCGAAGTCCAAGGAACGTTAGAAGGATTAACTCTAGCTGAAATCATTGATATTGATCCATCAAGTTCAAATATCTTAAAAGCTTTAGCGGGTGTTACTGTTTTCGGTACAGGTAAAAACAACTTACAATACGCTTTAGAAAATCTTAATTTATTAGAGTTATTTGGTGATGATGTCTTTGCTACTGGCGCTGGAGCAGATAGTAGAAACTCCATTAGAATTACTATCCCAGTTAAAGAGGAAGACTTAGATAGCGGTGGTAATCTTAAAAACACAAGCTTCCCAGTCACAACTGGAAGCGAAGTTACTGGAAGAATCATTGCTGATAGAACCTCTTTAGCGGGTAAGATTAACTTTATATTTGATAAAGGAAAGCAAGTCTATTTCATTGATTATCTATATAACGAAAGTAGTGCTTATTCTGCTTCAAGTATCGATGCTGCAGTTAAACAAGGATTCCAATATTTAACAGGAAGTGCATATGGTGGAACAGAAGTGTTTAGTGAAGGTAATAATGAAGAAATTGTCCCTGTTTTGGGATACGATATGACTATCACTTCAAACGAAGCAAAAAAGTTTGATACATCATATTGGTTCTTGCTCACTGAAGAAGGCGAAACCTTTAAAGATGAATATAAGAAATTCTTACCTAAAATAGGTTATACATATACAGTTAACGATATGAATAAATTCATTGATAATATGAATTACCATATTAGAAGTGAAAAAATCAGAGATTTATCTGATGCGGGATATTTAGATGTTAACTTCAATTTAGATGCTGTTTTAAAAACTAATGTTTATACATATGCAATTCCACATGGTGGAGAAAAAACAATCTCTGAATTATTAGAAGTCATCGAAGCATTAGTTCCACTTATTGCTTCATAAAAAATCTTATTATCAAATTAATATACAATAATTTAACAATTATTATATAATACCAAGCGAAAAGGAAGTAAAAAACATGCCACTAGTTAATTCAAAAGAAATGTTTGAAAAAGCATATAAAGGCGGATACGCCATTGGTGCTTTTAACTGCAACAGTATGGAAATCGTTCAAGCGATTACAGAAGCTGCAAAAGAATGCAATTCTCCAGTTATTCTTCAAGTTTCTGCTGGAGCAAGAAAGTACGCTAAACCAATCTACTTAAAGAAAATGGTTGAAGCTGCTGTCGAAGACACAGGCTTGCCAATCGTTCTCCACTTAGACCATGGCGCAGATTTCGAAATTTGTAAAGATTGTATCGATGGTGGTTTCACCTCAGTCATGATTGACTGCTCTAGCAAACCATTCGAAGAAAACATCGCTATCACACGTAAGGTTGTTGAATACGCTCACGCTCACGTTCCATACGTCACAGTTGAAGCTGAACTCGGAACCTTAGCAGGTATCGAAGATGATGTTAAAGTCGAACACGGTGCAGAAAGCTATACTAGACCAGAACAAGTTGAAGAATTCGTTCGTAGAACTGGCGTTGATAGCTTAGCTATCGCTATCGGAACAAGCCATGGTGCTTATAAGTTCAGACCAGAGCAATGCACAAGAGATCCAAAAACAGGAAGACTCTTACCTCCACCTCTAAGATTTGATATCTTAGAAGAAGTCAGCAAGAGACTCCCAGGATTCCCAATCGTCCTTCACGGAAGTAGCTCTGTTAACCAAGAATACGTTGATATCATTAACGCTCACGGTGGAGCACTTAAAGACGCTGTTGGTGTTCCAGAAGAACAACTTAGACAAGCCGCAAGAATGGCTGTTTGTAAGATCAATATCGATAGTGACCTCCGCTTAGCAATGACTGCTGGAATTAGAGAGCACTTCGAAAACCACCCAGAACACTTTGATCCACGTCAATACTGTGGTGATGGCCGTGCTTATGTTAAAGAAATTGTTAAGCATAAGATTACTGAAGTTCTTGGTTCAAACGACAAGCTCTAATATTTAAAACCAAATGAAAAGTACCTCGTCATGAAGGTACTTTTTTAGTATATAGAAACTAAACACTAAGAGTGTTACACCAGTTATCAATAGTGTTGATTAAAGTAGTATATGCTTCAGCGTCTTTTTCAGGCTTGATATCTGTGTGATCACAATCTTTGAAATAGATGAAATCATTTTGAATGCCTAAACTTTCAAGAACTGGATGAAGAGTGGCGTATTGGTTAATTCCAACGATAGAATCTTTACCAGCATAAGCACAGATGATTGGATAACTATTAATTCCTTTATTAAGCCAATATGTGACTGATAATTGATCTTCTCCTCCGTTAGCATCAGTAATGGAATGTGACGCAGCGTTAGGATGAGCAATATGTTCTTTATTTTCATCAGCAGAAGCTTCGATATCGCTTAAAGCATTTGGAATGCCACACATACCATTAGCAATTCTCATTGTTTGATATTCATTCCAATTAGCGCCTTCTCCAGCGATTGGAAGTTCTACTAATGATTGGCTAGCGATTGCTGTTTCGGTAATACCAGCTTCTTTTCCTATATTAGGATTAGCAAATGCTTTCCAAGCATTTTGTTTAATATCAACTGGTCCAACTGCGTCGATAACAAATCTAATTGGAAGAACCGAACGATTTCCGCGTGAATAGGAATATAACATTGCTAAATGAGCACCGGAAGAAGCTCCTCCAATTGCTAAATTAGTTTTTGATGTATCAAATTCTAATTCTTCTAACGCAGTCTTAATGGATTTGATGCAGGCATCAATTTCATCTAAGTTACGGAAGATAGATAAAGAAGCATCATTCATTGCTCTTTTGAGTAGTGTGTATTTGATTGTGGCGGTAATATACCCACGTTTAGCGAATTCTTGAACGTATTCATTAACGTCTGATTTCCATCCGCTTATCCATGCGCCTCCATGGATAAATAGAATAACAGTGTGAGTATTGTTTTTATTAACGTTATCAGGGACATATAAATCGTAGTTATTACTACTCTTATTAGCGAAATAATCATTTCCCTGGTTTACGTTAAATGTTAAGTGATTAACTCCACCTGTCTTATATGTATTTTCAATAGTTTCATTATTTGCGTAGCAAATATTCTTGAATCTCATGATGTTTGGAAGAGTATCGATATATTTTCCAACAACACCTTGAACAATAGTGGCGTCTGGATCGATTTCAGGAGTAGTTGATGGTGGATTGTAGTTGTTAACTACTTTGATATCATCATCATTAAATATAGTACAGGACGACAATCCCATCATTCCACACATAAGAAGTGGAAGTAAAAACAATTTCTTTTTCATTATTTATTTTCCTCCTTACTACTTCTTTTAACTTTTCTTTTAAAGAAGCCATATATGAAGGCGATAACAATACACGCTCCAAAGATGATTGATGGAATAAGCGCGTAAGTTCTAGGAGCTAGAACAACACTGGTAAGAGGAAGATTTAATGCTGAAATGTCTATACGAGGTAAAACAATTTTACCTAAAATAGTTAAGCCAATACCTAATACGAGTTGGAGTCCTCCAATAATC
>JAEDNC010000035.1 GCA_016302705.1 Bacilli bacterium
ACCAAGTGTCATCGCTGCATTCGTTGATAATAATTCAGCTGATGCTGCTTGGCTTAAGATCTTCTCAACAAGTGAAATGTACGATATGGGAAGTTGGTCAATGCCTTGGGGATTATTAATCTATATTGTCCTCACAGTTGCCTTCACTTTCTTCTATGCAAACTTACAAATTGATCCGCAACAAATGGCGGAGAATTTCCAAAAGAATGGTTCCTATATTCCAGGCGTTAAACCTGGTATTGAAACCGAAAGATACATTCGCCGTGTCTTAAATAGAGTTACAGCAATCGGTGCTCTAGCACTCGTTATCATTGCTTCTCTTCCATCAATCCTCACATTAAGTGGAGTATTCGGTGGAGATAATTCCTTAGTCCTTGGTGGCACAGGAATGATCATCGTTGTCGGCGTTTGTCTCGAACTTAATAACCAAATCGATGGTTTACTCGCTGGTAAATCATTCGATGAAGTTGTTGCTTCAGGAGGTCGCTAATTATTATGAAAAAGAACATCATCTTAATGGGCCCACCAGGGGCTGGCAAGGGAACACTTGCCAAACAACTTAAAGAAGCATTCCATCTCGTTCATATCTCCACAGGTGATATGTTCAGAGATGCAATAAAAGCACAAACAGAGCTTGGCAAACTTGCTCAAGGTTATATCAATGAAGGACATCTTGTCCCAGATGAAGTAACTATTGGACTTGTCAAAGAGAGATTATCTCAACCTGATTGTGCAGAGGGATTCCTTTTAGACGGCTTTCCAAGAACTTTGCCTCAAGCAGAAGCTCTTAGTAAGCTTACAAAAGAAATTTCTCGAGAAATTGATGTTGTCATTAATTTAGATTGTGACAACGACGAACTCGTCAGAAGAATTTCTGGTCGTCGCGTTTGTAAGAATTGTGGCGCTCCATATCACATCATCACTATGAAACCAAAAGTGGAAGGTGTCTGTGACTTATGTGGTGGACCACTCTATCAAAGAAAGGACGACAACGAAGAATCTCTTAAAGTTCGTTTAGGACATTATGTTTCTGAAACCAAACCTTTATTAGACTATTACGCTAATTTAGGCTTGTTAGAGAGTTTTAACTCTTTAACTGGTAAAGAAGCACTCTTCGATGAAGTTTCTTCATATTTAAAGAAATAATTATGGTAAACATTAAATCTACACGTGAAATTAACTTAATGAAAGAGGCAGGTCGAGTCGTTGGCTTAGTCTTCAAAACTATTGAAGAAGAACTTAAGCCAGGCATGACTACTCTAGATATTGACGCAATTGTGGAAAAGACGATGTTAGATAATAACTGTACTCCTGCTGAAAAAGGATATTATGGTTATCCTGCTAGTGCCTGTGTCAGTGTCAATGACACATTAATACATGGCATTCCTTCAAATAAGATTATTATTAAAGAAGGAGATATCGTCAGTGTAGATATCGTTGCTAATTATTGTGGCTATATGGCAGATGCGTGTCGTACCTTCAAGGTCGGCACGGTCTCCCAAAGAGCCGAAAACATTGTCAAAGTAACTAAAGAGGCCTTCTTTAATGCCTTGAAGTTAGTTAAACCTGGCGCTCACATTGGTGATATATGTCACGCTGTTCAAGAATATGTTGAGAGTCATGGCTATAACGTCACAAGAGACTATACAGGACATGGTATTGGCAAAGATATGCATGAAGATCCTGCTATTCCAAACTTTGGAAAAGAAGGAACAGGAGTTAGACTCCAACCAGGCATGGCTCTTTGCATTGAACCTATGGTCCTAGAAGGTAGAAAAGATACTCGTGTTCTTCCAGATGGATGGACCGTCAAATCTAAAGACGGAAAACTTACCGCACATTACGAGAACACAGTCATCGTTACTGAAAGTGGTTATGAAATAATCACCATGTATGAAGGAGAAGAATAGATAAATGTCAAAAGCAGATGTCATCGAAGTCCAGGCGGTCGTTACGGAAACATTACCAAACGCGATGTTTCGTGTAAAACTTGAAAACGACATGGTAATCTTGGCTACCGTTTCTGGTAAAATCCGAATGAATTACATTCGCATTCTTCCAGGTGATAAAGTTACCGTAGAAATCTCGCCTTATGATTTAACACGGGGCCGAATAACATTCAGGTTTAAATAGTCCTGAGAGAAAAACTATTTTAGGAGGTATATTTTATGAAAGTCAGACCTTCAGTCAAACCAATTTGCTCAAAGTGCAGAGTCATCAAAAGACATGGTAAAGTCATGGTTATTTGCTCTGATCCAAAGCACAAGCAACGACAAGGTTAATAGGAGGAAATCGAAATATGGCACGTATCGTTGGTGTTGATATTCCAAATGACAAGCAAGTTGCTTTCTCCCTCACCTATATTTACGGTATTGGAAGAACAACTGCTAGAAAAATCTGTGAAGCGGCAAAAGTTGACCCTTCACTCCGCGTTAAAGATCTCTCTGATGATCAAATGAACGCAATTAGAACCGAAGTTAGCAAAATTAAGGTCGAAGGCGATCTTCGTAGAGAAGTCGCATTAAATATTAAGAGACTCACTGAAATTGGCTGCTATCGTGGACAAAGACATAAGAAAGGCTTACCAGTCCGTGGTCAAAGAACTAAGACTAATGCCCGTACTCGTAAAGGTCCACGTAAGACTATCGCCAATAAGAAGAGTGCTCCACAAGGTTAATGAAAGGAGAATAGAAAAATGGCTAAAACTACTACACGTAAAAAGAAAGTCAAACGTTCTTTTACTAAAGGCGTTGCTCACATTCATTCAACCTTTAATAACACTATTATCACAATCACTGACGCTCAAGGTAATGCAATTGCCTGGTCAAGCGCTGGTGCATTAGGATTTAAAGGTGCAAAGAAATCTACTCCATTTGCTGCTCAACAAGCTGCCGAAGCTGCTGCTAAGAGCGCATATGAACAAGGCATCCGTCAAGTTGATGTTGATGTCAAAGGTCCAGGCCCAGGTAGAGAAGGTGCAATCCGTTCCCTCGCTGTCAGTGGCTTACAAGTATTAAGTATCGTTGATACAACACCAATTCCACACAATGGTTGCCGTCCACCAAAACGTCCACGTGGATAATCAAAATAGGAGGAAAAGAAAATGAAAATCGCTAATCCTTTTGAAAGATTTGGCATCACTCAAGCTGACTATGATGGCAATGAAAATTATGGTCGTTTCATCATTGAACCACTCGAAAGAGGTTTTGGTTTAACCTTAGGTAATGCCTTAAGAAGAGTGCTTCTTTCTGCCCTTCCAGGAGCTTCAGTTTATGCAATTGAAGTTGAAGGAGCACAACATGAATTTTCTTCTCTCCCAGGTGTGGAAGAAGATGTTACCAACATCATTCTCAATTTAAAAGACTTAGTCTTGAAGATTGATGACGAAGACAATTCTAATAAGAGACTTGAAGTCAATGTCAAAGGACCAAAAGTGGTTACCGGTGCAGATATCGAATGCCCAACAGGCGTAGAAGTCGTGAATAAAGATGTCGTCCTTGCACATATTGCAGAAGGTGGCAGCTTACACCTCATCTTACACGCTCGTAACGGTAGAGGTTATGTTACTGGTGAACAAAACAAGGCCCTTCACCCAAATTTCCCAGTCGGTGTTATTGCTACAGATAGCAACTACTCCCCAGTTAGAAAAACTAACTATATCGTTGACAACACCCGTGTTGGTCACGATTCTAAATTCGATAAACTCACTCTTGAAGTTTGGACCGATGGTTCCATCCTTCCTCAAGAAGCGGTTGTCTGGGCTGCTGAATTATTAATTAAGCACTTAGAAAAATTCCTTAACCTTGCGGAAATTACTCAAGATATCAATATCGAAAAAGAAGAAGAAAAAGTCGAAGAGAACAAATATGAAAATATCACAATTGAAGATCTCGACTTATCTGTTAGAAGTTATAACTGCTTAAAGAGAGCCCAAATTTCTACAGTTCTCGAATTAACTGAGAGAAGTGAAGAAGACATGATGAAAGTCAAAAATCTCGGTAAGAAATCCCTTAAAGAAATTAAGGAAAAACTCGCTGCGATTGGTTTATCGTTCAAGGATTTCGAATAATTTAGGAGGAAATGTATTATGCCAGCACAAGGTCGTAAAAATGTACATGGTAAGACAGGCGTAAGATTTAAAGCTGCCTATACCAAAAGTAAATATGAAAACATGCTTCGTAATGTCGTTACCGATTTAATCATTCACGAATCCGTGAAAGTTACAGAAGCAGTTGCTAGAGATGTTGTTAAAGAAGCAGATAGACTTGTTACTTTAACCAAAAAAGAAAATGTCATGAATGCAAAACGTGACGCTGCTAGATTCGTTAGAAATATCGAAGCTAAAGAAGGCGTTACAGCATTAGACAAACTCTTTAATGAAATCGGTCCAAAGATGAAAGGCCGTAATGGTGGATACACCCGTAAACTCAAACTTGAGAATAGACGTGGTGATAACTCCCCAGTGGTCTTAGTCGCTTGGGTTGACTAATTCTTAGCAAATTATCCAAAAAGGGCTTTAAGCCCTTTTTGTTTTGCATTATTTATATAAATAATGTATGATTTTAAAACTATGAAAAAAGAAACTAAAGTAAGAAGAGTTGACATTATTAAAGATATGACTGCTAACGCCTTAATTGCCGCGCTTTATGCAGCTTTTACGATTGCTATTGCTCCTATAAGTTATGGACCAATACAATTCCGTTTTTCAGAAATATTAGTTCTCTTATGCTTCTTTAATAAAAAATATACGATTGGATTAACTTTAGGCTGTTTACTTGCTAATTTATATTCTCCAACTGCATCTTTAGATATTCCTTTTGGAACCGCTGCTACATTAGTTGCGTGTGTTGGAATTATGTTCTGTAAACATTTAGCGGTTGCCGCTATTTTCCCAGTCGTTTGTAACGCTTTTGTAGTTGGAGGAGAATTATATTTATTTGGTTCTCCATTCTGGTATAACGTTCTCTGGGTTGGAGTAGGCGAATTAGTGGTGATGATTGCAGCCTACGTTATATTCATGTTATTAAAGAGAAACGAAAGCTTCTATAAATTAATAAACGCGACTCAAAACACTGAGTTTAAATTCTAAAGGCAAGAACTCGGTTTTTGCTTTTTTTATATGATAAAGTATAATAGTCATAATATGATTAAAGTTGTTAAAAAAATTAAAAAGACACCAAAAGAATATACATTCGATGTTGATCACAACCCATACATCGTTCATTCATATAACAATACTTCTGGATTAGGGAAGGTTATTATTTTCCCTATTTTCCATTATGAAGGAGAATCTCGTTATATTGATTTACTTAATCCAATCTTAAAACAAGGATATCACGTAGTAACCATTAATTTACTTAATTATGGTGACCGTGTTCTTTTCCTTAACTATTACTCTAAAGTATTAACTAAATTAGTGAATGAATGTATTACTTATAGGATTATTAAAAACGAACAAATCATCATTATGGGCTTTGGAGTTGGAGCTTATGTCGCTAGTTATATGCAAAAGAGTAAGCTTAAAGGAATTACAAAGATTATTCTTATTTCCCCAATTAACAAATATAAAGATGAATATATGATCTCTCGTGAGATTGAATCATTTAAGATTCCAACATATATCTTCTTTGGACAAAACGATACGATCACTAACGCTGATAGTCGTTTCATGATGTTTGAAAAAGGAAAGAACAATAAGAAAGTGGCATTTACTTCTTATGGCATTAATGGTCACTTCTTATATTATCGAAAGACTTTATCAATTGATGTTGAAAAACAAGTGAAAACAAGTGGTGCAGATGTATTTGTAGGAACAAGTAATAAATCATTTATTTCTTTCTCTCCAACTGATGTTGAATATAATACTTTATTCTATGATCACTTATTTAAAATATTAGAAGATAAACCACTTCCAAAAAGAGTAGCCTTACTCACTGATGTATTCCCGCTTTTCACTAATGGGGTGTCTACAGTTGTTAATTTATTAAAGAACGAACTTAATTCCTTAGGATATGAAACATATATTGTTGCCTTATGGGACAAGAAAGAGGATTTATCATTACTTCCTAATGATTACATCCCAATTATCGGTTCCCCTGCTCATTTTATTAAAGGACATAAAGATTTACATGCCTTAAAGAGTTTTGCCTTTAGTAGAAATGCAAAAACACTAGCCCTATTCGGATTTGATTATCTCCATTTGCACACAGAATATTCAATGAGTCAAATTGCTTTATTACTCTCTAGATACACCGGTATCAAAATGGTGTATACCTATCACACTTTATGGAAGTTATATTACGAACAAAAATTTGGTAAGTTTGCAGGTGATGTTACTTATAGTGCTGCTAAACAATTACTCTTCTCAAGAGTGTATAAAGAATGTCCAACAATCATTGTTCCATCTCAAAAGAGTTATGAAATCTTAAAAGCAGATTCTTCTTCTGCTAAAGATATCAGAGTTATTCCTAGTTCTATCGAACCAGATAACTTCAAATTAAGTAGAGAAGATCTTAATGAAGTAAAAGCGTTAAAAGAGAAATACGGCTTAAAAAATAAGAAAGTTCTTGGCTATATTGGTAGAGTTTCAACTGAAAAGAATATCGTTGAAACATTAGAAAATATTGCTTCTATTAAAAACGAAATACCTAATATTGTCTTTATGATTGTCGGAGTAGGAGATGCCTTAAAACTCCTCAAGAAAACCATTAAAAAGCTTAATTTAGATGATAATGTTATCTTTGTTGGAGAAGTCGAACATTCTAAACTTAAATATTATTATTCTTTATTTGATGTCTTTGTGACTGCCTCTAACTTTGAAACCCAAGGCTTAACATATTTTGAAGCTGCTTGTAGTGGCACTCTTATCTTAGCAAAGAAAGACAAAGCGATTGAAGGAGTGTTTGAAGATGGGGTTAACGCTTACATCTATGAAGACTTCTATCAATGGGCAGAAAGAATAGAAAAAGCTTTATTCAAGAACAATAAAATGATTGTTGATAAGGCTAAAGAAACAATGAAACAATTCGCCCCAGATAAGTGGGCAAAGAAGATCGCAAACATCTATATCGAACTCAATCCAAAGAAATAGGACAGTCTACTGTTCTATTTTTTGTATCAATCATGTTAAAAATCCAGTAAAATATTATTGTTAAATATCTTTTTATTACTTTTTTGAAGGAGGACTTTTAATGTCTGAAAAGTATATGAAAGAATATGAAGCAGGATTTAATCCTCGACTTGTGATGGAAGAGGCAAGCAGATGTCTCCTTTGTCATGACGCTCCATGTTCAAAAGCATGCCCAGCTGGCACTGACCCAGCTAAATTTATTCGTTCTGTGCGTTTTAAAAACGTAAAAGGGGCCGCAGAAACAGTTAGAGTCAATAATATATTAGGAGCAATATGCGCAAGAGTCTGTCCAACTGAAAGATATTGTCAATTAGGTTGTTCTAGAAGTGGCATTGATAAGCCAATTGATATTGGCCGTATCCAAAGATATGTCACCGATAGTGAAGACGCTTTTAAGATGGATATCTTAGAGTCAAAAAAACCTAACGGCAAAAAAGTCGCAGTTATTGGATCAGGTCCAGCTGGCTTATCAGTAGCAGGATATCTCCAAATGCAAGGCTATTCAGTTACCATTTTTGAAAAAGAGACAAAAGCTGGTGGATATCTTAGATATGGTATCCCTGAATATCGTTTACCATCTATAGTTGTTGACAAAGAAATTAAACGCATTAAAAAACTTGGTGTGGCAATTGAAACTAATCATCCAGTAGAAGATGTTAATGCTTTAAAGAAAGAATATGACGCAGTTGTTGTCGCTACCGGACATAGTAAAGGAAAAATGCTTCCTATCTTTGAAGGTAAAAGGTTTGTTAAAACTGCAGTAGATTTCCTTCACGAAGCCAAAAGAAGAAAAGGAAATATCAAAGTTCCAGAGAATGTTTTAGTTATTGGTGGTGGAGATGTCGCGATGGACACCGTTACTACTTTAAAACTATTAGGTGTTAAACAAGTCACTGATGTTGTTTATGAAACATTTGAAGAGTTTAAAGCGAGTAAGAAAGAACTTAGTGGCGCTCAAGAACAAGGTGTTAGTATCATAGACGGCTATGTTCCAGTTGCCTTAAAAGGAAAGAAAGTTGTCTTTGAACATCGCTTTATTAAAGCAAAACTTGAAGTTAAAGCTGACCTCATCATTTTAGCGGTTGGTCAATATACAGAAGCTAATAAATTTGGCTTTGAAGTTAACAAACTCCAAGAAGTCACTAACGGAAATAAAAACGGTATTTTCGTCTGTGGAGATATCGCTCCAGGCGGAGAGAAAACTGTTGTTTACGCAGTGAAAAACGCGAAAGAAGTCGCTTATTCTGTTAAAAAATATTTAGGAGGAAAGTAATATGGTAAAGAAAGATTTAAGTATTACCTTCTTAGGTGTTAAGTTCCCAAACCCATTCTGTTTATCATCTTCTCCAGTTGGTAATGACTATGATATGTGTAAAAAAGCATATGATGTCGGTTGGGGTGGAATCGTCTTTAAGACCATCGGTCCTAAATCATATGTCATTAACGAAGTATCTCCACGTTTTGATAAACTCGATAAAGAAGCTGAACCATTTATCGGATTTAAAAACATGGAACAAATTGCGGAGCACTCTTTAGAAGAAAACTTAAGAGACTTAGCGAGATTAAAGAAAGAATACCCAGACAAAGTC
>JAEDNC010000036.1 GCA_016302705.1 Bacilli bacterium
ATAAAGAAATGCCAATCCTTCTTATTGCTGGTGACGCTGATCCATGTACTGGGCTCGAAAAAGGAAGAAAAGCGTCATTAGATAATCTTCATAAGGCTGGATTTAGTGATGTCTCTGTTATCACTTTAGAACATATGAGACACGAAATCCTTAACGAAGATAACAAACAAAAAGTATACGAAGATATCCTAGAATTCTTCGATAAATAATTATCCTTCTATTCGTAAACTGCCGAGAGATTTTCTCGGCTTTTTATTTTTTTATTTATTGCTTTTGATATTTAAAAGCAATATAGCATCCTCTTATGGAAAATGGAAAGAAGCAACTTAGTAAATAAGAAAAAAGAAGAGAAATCTTTAGAGCGGTTAATTCTAATTCCTAAACTTAATCCAAAAACCAATCATTCTATCCACTGGATTTCAGCATCAATATCATCAATATTATCTGTTATTTTGAATTTCGCATTCAATCGTCGATAAACATTATAAAGCACAAATAATATTCCGGTAACGATAAAGCATAAGCGTATTACATTGTCTTTGCACCACTATCAATCTAGTTAACATAGATGTATTTATTGATACCTTAGAGTGAAACAAATTCTTAGTTAAAGCAATTGTTATGCTAGTTAACTTTATCATCGAATTCCTCTATCAAAGATTTTTCGTGTTTATAGATAACTTAGACACACGACAACAAAAAACTCGCCGCAATTAGCGAACGAGTTTTCTATGAATCAATGCATTTTAATTACATTTCTTCGTAATTTCGAAATGCTACTTCGATGATTGAACAATGTGTTGTATAGCCTTCAAATTTATAAATATAACTTGTGAATTCGATTATGAGTGAGAAGTTTTCTGGATCGTCTTCGTTATAATCAATCCACATGGAGTGACCATAATCATTTACTCCATCTTTATCGTTATCCAGTAATTCGACAATGCCTTTTGTAACATATGCAACATCAAAACTGAAAATAGTGCCATCATCTGTAAACATCGAATTGATAGCAGAAACGATTGTGTTATTTAAAACAATATCACGAATTGGGTTGCCATCTTGACCAGCACCAGCTAATTCTTCATCTGTAATTTCAGTAAAGTATTCAGTTACAAAAGCGAACGAATCATTTGTGTCAGGCATCAAATAATACTTGTCTGTGTCTAAATTGGTTGATTCATGGTTGAAGAAGTAAGCATTTTTGAAAATATCGTCTGTGGTTTCTCCTCTAGATGCTTCCATTTCATATGGATTGCCTTTTGGGTCTGTAAAATTATCGAGATAAAATTTCTCCATATAGACAGCGATAGCGGTTTCTGTTTTGCTCTTTGCTGCTGGTTTATTACAGGCAACTAATCCTACCAACGAAGCAAGTGCTACAGTAATTAAACTACTCTTTTTCATGTTAAATTCTCCTTTCTGAAAATTTGTATGTTTGCATTGAGTTTAGATATTTTTATAAAAAAATGCAACACTTTTTTGATAGCGTTGCAACTCTTTAGATTATAAATCTTTCTTATTGATGCCCGCGTGCTCGAGAATTTTGTATAGGCTTGGTGCAAGAATTACTGTGGAGATAACTTCTAATATGAAGTTGATTCCAATCATTCCCACAAATAAAGCGGCGGCAATATTAGGCATCGTCTCACTAATCATTGATTGAAGTAGAGGCATGAAGAAGATAAGCGCGAATATTGAGAATAACGCAGTGTTAATAACTGGGACTAAGATAGAGGCTAAGATTACACCATATATCTTCTTTTCGCCTTTGAATAGTTTTACTACTAATCCAGCTGCAACTCCTGCTACTGTAGTTTTTAATATACAGGCTAAGATTGTTCCAACTGGTGAAATAGAGAAGAAGATCTGCATTGTGCTTGGGGAGATGATAACCATCAATCCACAGACAAGTCCGAGGAATCCTCCTACTACTGGGCCATAAAGCACAGCACCAATAACAATTGGGATTAAACTTAAGTTAATATTTGCAAATCCAGGGTTTATATAATTTCCAATAACTTGAAACAAGATTTCAATTCCAACAAGTATTCCTGTTGTTGCAATCATCTTGGTATTAAAGTAATGTTTCTTTTTCATAGTGATATTTATTATATATACCCTTTTAAACTTTTAAAAAAGATAAAGCATATTTAATAAAAATTTTTTTCTTTTTTGATAAAGTAATATATGAGGAGGAGATTATGATGGTTAAAATTGCATTCTTTGATACTAAACAATATGACATACCAGCATTTGAAGAATACGGAAAGGAAAGAGGGATAAAATTTAAATTCTTAGAACCTCGCCTTAATAGCGATACTGCTCATCTTGCTAAAGGATATGATGGGGTATGCGTATTCGTAAACGATATTGTTAATAAAGAAGTAATAGATATCTTATATTCTTACAATATTAAATTTATTGTTTTAAGATGCGCTGGATTTAATAACGTGGATGTTAAAGCAGCATTTGGAAAGATTCATATTTATCGTGTTCCAGCTTATTCACCTTACGCGGTTGCAGAACATGCGATGGCCTTATTACAAACTTCTAATAGAAGAATCCATAAAGCGTATATCAGAACTAGAGACTATAATTTCTCGTTAAACGAACTCACTGGAGTGGATTTACACAATAAGACTATTGGAGTTGTTGGAACTGGCAAAATCGGTAAAATATTTATCAATATTTGTAAAGGGTATGGAATGAATGTTGTTGCTTATGATAAATATCCAGATCCAAATCTTGATGTCAAATATGTTTCTTTAGATGAATTATTTAGTAAGAGTGATTTCATATCACTCCATTGCCCACTTACAGACGAAAACTTCCATATGATTAATAAAGACTCTATTGACCATATGAAGAAGGGAGTAGGAATCATAAACACATCAAGAGGAGGCCTAATTGATGGAAAAGCTCTATTAGAAGGAATTAAAGAAAGAAAAGTTGGATTTGCCTGCTTAGATGTCTACGAAGAAGAAGGAGATATCTTCTATGAAGACAAATCAGGGCATATTCTAGATGATGATACTTTAAGAAGTTTAATATCTATGCCAAATGTTATTATTACTTCTCACCAAGCATTCTTAACAAAAGAAGCACTTAATAACATCGCAGACACCACTACTCAAAATATCGTTAACTTCTACGATAAGAAAGTTTGTGAGAACGAAGTCTGTTATCGCTGTTCTAATATTGAGAACTGTAAAAAGAAAAGAAACATTAAATGTTTCTAAAGGTCTAGGCAACTAGACTTTTTCTTTACATTCAAAATTAAGTTGCATACAATTTAATTAAAGGAGAAGATTTTTTATGTCAGTTTACGAATTTAGTGTCAAAGACCAAAAAGGTAATCAAGTATCTCTAGAAAACTATCGAGGGAAAGTTTTATTAATTGTTAACACCGCGACAGGATGCGGACATACTCCCCAATATAAAGGTTTAGAAGAATTATATGAAAAATATAAAGAACAAGGTTTAGAGATTCTTGATTTTCCATGTAACCAATTTTTCCATCAAGCCCCAGGGAGCGATGAAGAAATTAATCAATTCTGTTCATTGAGATACAATACCCAATTCCCAAGATTTAAAAAGGTTGAAGTTATCGGAGATAAAGCAGAACCATTATTCATTTATTTATCATCTCAAAACGAAGATCATAAATATAAGAGAGTTAAATGGAACTTCACCAAATTCTTAGTGGATCGTGAAGGCAATGTTATCGCTAGATTTGAACCAAAAGACAAACCAGAAAAATTTGAACAAGAAATTGTTGACGCGCTTAAATAAAAATGGATAAATACGGGGACAAAGTCTTAAAACTCTCTAATCAGATTTGCTTTCCTTTATATGCTTCTGGAAAAGAAATTGTTAGAAAGTATCAACCATACTTAGAGAAATTAGACTTAACATATACTCAATATATTGTCTTAATGGTTTTATGGGAAAAAGATCACCTAAGCGTAAAAGAGATAGGCGCTAAGCTATATCTTGATAGCGGTACTCTTACTCCTCTTATAAATAAACTCATCACAAAAGGATTTATTCAAAAAGAAAAATCTCTAGATGATGAAAGAGAACTTATAATATCTTTAACTAGCGATGGAATTAAGCTAAAAGAGAAAGCAAAAGAAATCCCACCACTAATTGCAAAAAAAGTAAAATTAACTCAAAAAGAAGCAAAAACCTTATATACGCTTCTATATAAACTTTTGGATGGTTTTGAAAATGAATAGAGAAAAGAAAATTATTCATACTAGTGTTGTTGGAATTATCGGAAATGTCCTTTTAGTAACTGGCAAAGCTATTATCGGGTTAATTGCTGGGTCTATTTCTATTATTTTAGATGCGATTAATAACTTAACCGATACTTTAAGTAGCATTGTTACTATTATCGGCACTAAGTTATCCGCCAAAAAGCCAGATAAGAAACACCCATATGGACATGGAAGAGTTGAATACCTCACCTCTTTAGCGGTTTCTATCATTATTCTTGTTACGGGTGGAAGCGCTATATATCAATCTATTAATTCCTTAATTAAAGGAGATACTGCTGAATATTCAGATATTTCCTTTATCATCATCTCTTTAGCAATCTTAGTAAAAGTCGGATTAGGTTTATATTTTAGAAAAGTTGCAAAAAAAGTTAATAGTGACGCGCTTAAAGGAAGCGGAACTGACGCCTTATTTGATTCACTACTATCACTTGCAACTTTAATTGGTGCTTTAGTTGCTAGATTTACTGGAGTGTTCATCGAAGGATATCTAGGCATCCTTATTGGTTTATTCATTATTAAAACAGGTGTCGAAATCTTAAAAGATGCAGTTAGTTCAATTATTGGAGAAAGAGCGAGTAATGAATTCGCCATTGCGATTAAGCAAACCGTTAATTCTTTTCCAGAAGTAATTGGTTCTTATGATTTAATCCTTAATAACTATGGACATAACCGTTCCATCGGATCAATTCATATTGAAGTAGATGATTCTTTAACCGCAAAAGAGATTCATCCTCTAACTAGAAAAATAGCTCAAGAAGTTTATCTTAAATTTGGAGTTATTCTCACAATAGGAATATATGCTTCTAACACTAGTAATCCTGAGATTAGAGAAATTAGGAAAGATGTATATAAATTAATGGATGTTTATTCAAACATTAAACAAATACATGGCTTCTATGTTGATGAACAGTTAAAAACAATTAGCTTTGATATTCTTATCAGCTTTGATGAAGAAAAACCTGACGAATTAAGAAAACAAATTATTAGTGATATGAAAAACAAACATCCTAATTATGAATATTATGTCGTTATAGATAACGACTTCTCAGAATAACAAAAAAGAGAACACCGTCGCGTGTTCTCTTATTTTGTTATTCCTCAGTATTATTTGACTTCAGTCGCTTCAGCATCGACAACGTTGTTGTCTTTTGCTAAACGGGCTGCTCTTCTTTGAGCTTTTTCATAATCTCTATCGCTAGATTTCGCGTTGATTAATAAAATAACAACGCTAACGACAACTACGACTGCGATAATGATAAAACCTTGATATAAGAATCCTAACGAACCAAGTGATTCATTTGCCTTATATAATGCATCTTTAAATGTTAAAAATTCGACAACAACTCCAAGGACAACATATGTTAGTCCCCATAAACCTAATAAGGTCAAAATGGAATATGCGACGATTTCAAAAATAGAAAGGGATAATTTTTTATTCATAATAATACCTACTGTTTTAATTTAACAAATTAAGCTTGTGGGCCGCCTTGTTGTTTACGAATATCCGCAAGCATTTCTTGAAGTGCTTTATTGAATAATTCTTGCCATTGTGGTCCACTCTTTTGGACTAAAGCGTTAACTCCATCAAGTGCTTCTTTGAATAAATCTGGGAAGTTCTTGTTGTCACGGCGATCTCTTCTACCTTCAGACATTTCAACAACTTGTAAGCATTTATCTAATGCATCAAGTGTTTCATTATCTGTACAGTGATTATGTTGTCTAACAAGTCTAAGCAATTCAGAGTATTTCGCTAATTCGTTTTGAACGATGAAGTTTGATTGTGGAGTTGGTTTACCACCAGCTTCACCCATAACTTTTTGGAATTCAAAGAATGATTTTTGGAAATCTTGCATAACAAGAAGGAATACGAATAAACGATAGTGACGATCATCAACCGCCATTAAGTTTTCGATAACTTCTTCGTTTTCGTTTTGTTTTCTTGCTAAATTAACGTGGAAATAGATGATGTCTTTAAGTGGTTCCATTAATCTAAGAACGTAGTCATAGATTTTTAAGTGTTGAGAATGATCCACTCTAATTTTTCCATCACTAGTTTTCACTAAGATTGTGGAATTATCGCCATATAATTCGTTGAGCATTTCGTTGTATCTTGTTAAAAATTCTTCGAATTTGTCTTTATTAGCGTCTAAGAATTTTCCAAGTGGTGTTTCAACTTCAAGTCCTTTGGTAAGAACTGTTTTTCTTTGCTCATAAATTTTGGCATCGTGTTCACGTGGTAAAACATACTCAAGAGTGTCTCTTAAGTGAGTAGCAACGTGGATAATGTCAAAGTTGTATTGATTAATGTTTTTCATGATAATAAGCCCTCCTTCAATACATTTAGGGAAGAATAACTTCACACTCGGATAGCTTTTTCCAAAAATGACGGGCTTTTTCTATTATACACAAGTAATTCCTTTTGTCATAAAAATATTTTATGAATAACAGAAAAGGCACCTAGACTTTTCTAGATGCCTTGAAGATAAATAATTTTAATTATTTAATTGGATTCTCAGCTTGGATGACTCCATATCCACCATCATTACGAACGTAGACAGTAGAAATTCTATCATCTTCTTCATCTAAATACATGAAGAATGCATGTCCGAGAGCTTCCATTCTAGTAATAGCTTCTTCAATAGACATTGGTTCCAAATAATATGATTTCGCTCTAACAATGACATCATCTTCTTCTTTTCTTTCTTCGGCCTCAATTTGATCAAAGTCAATAGCCTTTCCTAATGAGAGTCGGTTGTTACTACGATCCATTCTTGTTTTGATTCTGCGCATTTGATCTTGTAACTTATCAATCGCGAGATCGATAGCGGCGTAAAGGTCTTCATTCTCAACTTCTGCTCTTAATGGCATAGAAGGTAAGAATACAGTTACCTCAATCTTTTGGATGGTTTTGTGTGCGCTGACTACGCAACGACATTCAACATCTTCTTTGATAAGAAAATACTTGTCCATCCTTGCAAGCTTGTTTTGAAGAGCATTCGAAATGCCATCAGTCACTTCGATGTTCTTGCCAATGATTTGGTATTTCATGATATATAGTCTCCTTTCCAAATTCCTGAAATAGGATCACACTTTCATTATAAACTAATTTAGCATGCAAATTTAATAATAGATTATAAATTTCTCGTATGAAAAAAGCACATTTTATAGTGCCTTTATTCTTTAGTGAGAAGTAATTTAATTTCTTTAACTTTATCCGTCTTTTCCCAAGGTAGTTTAACATCAGGTCTACCAAAGTGACCATAGTTAGAAATAGCTTGATATTTAAATGATGGATTCTTTAATGAGAAGTTTTTAATAATCATTCCAGGACGGCAGTCAAATACTTGATTAATAATCTCTAAAATTCTTTCATTAGGAATTTTGTTGGTTCCAAATGTTTCAACTGCGATTGATAATGGATGATTCACTCCAATTGCATACGCAAGTTGGACTTCGCATCTATCTGCCACTCCGGCGGACACTAAGTTTTTAGCGATATATCTTGCCATATAAGCCCCGCTTCTATCAACTTTTGAAGGATCTTTTCCTGAGAAAGCTCCTCCTCCGTGATGAGCGCTTCCGCCATAAGTATCAACGATAATCTTTCTTCCTGTTAATCCTGTATCTCCAGCAGGTCCACCTAAAACAAATCTTCCTGTAGGGTTAATTAAATATTCAAAATCTTCATTAAATCCGAAGCTTCTTGCAACCTTCACCATGATTTCTTCATGAATGTATTTTTTAAATTCGTCGAGATTCACATCTGGGTCATGTTGCACTGACATTAAGATGTTATCAATTCTTAAGTGATTTGGATCAGTGTAATCAATAGTCACTTGAGATTTCATATCTGGTCTAGCACCTTTAAAAATACCTGCGCGTCTTTGTTCACTAGCTTCTCTAACTAATTTATGAGCTAAAACAATTGGAAGAGGCATAAGACCTTTGGTCTCATTAGTCGCATAACCAAACATCATGCCTTGGTCGCCTGCTCCTAAATCTTCTGGTCGAGTTTGATTAACTCCCATATTGATATCACCGGATTGTTGTTTGATTTTATCAACAATTTTAATCTTATGATAATCACATCCATATTCCACTTTGTCATAGCCAATACCTTTAAGAACTTTTTTCACAATTCTTTTAACATTTATTGGTTTAGAACATGTGATTTCTCCACCTACTAAAAAGTAGTCAGTTGTTGCAAAACATTCACACGCAACATGGGCGTTTTCATCCGCTTTTAAACACGCATCTAAAACTGCATCACTAATTTGGTCACAGACTTTGTCTGGATGACCTTCACTAACTGATTCTGAAGTAAATAATATTTTTTCTTTCATGTCTTTTTTCTCCTATAAAAAACTTCCCCCA
>JAEDNC010000037.1 GCA_016302705.1 Bacilli bacterium
ACAAAACACCCATTTTGATGGAAAAGATGACTTAGAAAAAGGTCAAAATTATAAATATCCTCATGACTTTAAGAACCATTACGTTGAGCAACAATATCTTCCAGATGATGTTAAAGATAGAAAGTATTATGTCTATGGTTCTAATAAATTAGAACAAGCAAATAAAGAATATTGGGATAAGATTAAAAAGAAATAATATGGATAGTTTAAAAACTTTAATTGACCAAAAGAAATACGACTTAGTGCTTAAGCTTACAGAATCTAGCAGTGCAACTAACGATCTTTTTTATCGTATTTCCGCCTTTATTTATCTAGGAAAATACGAAGAAGCTTTATATGTCATTCAAGATAATCAAAAAGCTTTAGAGAGCAATTTAGTGAGTTTAATTAACGCACACATCAATCTACTTTGCGTTTTAGGAAGGTTTGATCAAGCTAGAGCAACACTAGATTATTATGCTAACCTACCTTATCAAAATCAAGTAGTAGAAGAAACTCTTAGAAAAATGCCTGAAGTTATCGAGCTTGAAGAAAAGAAACAAACAACTTTAAGATTTTACGATGACGAACAAATTGAGAACTATTTAAGAAGTGAAAAACTTGAAGATGTTTTAATTGGTTTAGACATAGTGAGAAACCGAGATGTACTTAGTTTCTTACCTTTATTACAAAATTTACTAGTGAATCATCCTCATCAAATGATTCGTTCTTATACTTTAATGCTTCTTGTTCAAAAAGAGGTTGACCGTGAGCTTAAGATGAAAAGCATCAATGAGATAATCGAAGTTAATCCAAAGCACTTAAATCCTCCATTCACAAGCATAGTCTTCAATGAAACAATTCGATTAATCGATTCTGAATTTAAAGATCCTTCATTATCACAAAACGCTACTCAATTATTTTCTGAATATGAGATGTATCTATATCCTAGAAGTTTAAAAGATGCACCTAAGAATTTATGTGCAGCTTTCTATATCATTTCTCGAAAATATGCGAATTCACCTCTTCCTAACATTAAAGAATATTATGATGCGATGGAACTAAACGAAAATGAGATGAACGCTTTAATTGATAAAATAGAGAAAATTCTTAAAGATGTATAATTAAAATAGTGACTTAGTCGCTATTTTTTTATTTAAAAATCAATTATTTTACATGAATAGAGTATTTCATTTGCCTTAAATTATAATTTAATTTATAATTTTTCTCGCATGTACACATTATAGAAGGAGATATCTCATGAAAATTACATTTAAAGAATTAGAAGCATGTCATACAGAAGCTACTGTCGTCTTTGACGAAGCTAACTGGAAATCTGCTCAAGAAGCAACATTCAAAAAACTTGCTAAAAACGTCCAAGTTGATGGCTTTAGAAAAGGTAATGCTCCGGAAGCATTAGTTAGAAAACACATTGACCAAGGTAGATTACTTGAAGACGCTGTTAATTCATTATTACCAGATGCTTATAAAGAAGCATTAGAACAAGGTAAACTTGAACCATTCTCTCAACCAAAAGTTGAAATCACAAAGATTAGTGATGCAAACCTCGAAGTCAAATTTGTTATTGTCACCGCACCAAAAGTGGAACTCGGACAATATAAAGGTTTAGAACTTGGTAAAAAAGAAGCCAAAGTCACCGCTAAAGAAGTTACAGACGCTCTTGAAGATTTAAGAAAACAAAACGCTTCCTTAATCTTAAAAGATGGCGCTGCTGAAAAAGGTGATACAGTTGTCTTAGATTTCGTTGGTAGTGTTGATGGTGTCGCATTTGAAGGTGGCACAGCCCAAAACTATGAACTCGAACTCGGAAGCGGTTCTTTCATTCCAGGATTTGAAGATCAATTAATCGGAATTAAAGCAGAAGAACATCGTGACATTAACGTCACCTTCCCAGAACAATACACAAAAGAATTAGCAGGTAAAAAAGCAGTATTTGCTTGTGATGTTCACGAAGTGAAAACAAGAAAATTGCCAGAATTAAACGATGAATTCGTTAAAGATTTAGCCTTAGAAGGTATTGAAACTCTTGAAGCCTTAAAAGAAAGCAAAAAGAAAGAACTCTTAGCCAATAAAGAAGTCTCCGCAAAAAGAGAATATTTAGAAAAACTCTATACTGAAATTGCTAAGAGCAGCAAAATCGTCATCCCACAAGAAATGATTGATGATCAAGCTCAATCCATGAAGAAAGACATGGAAAACAGAATGCAACAGTCCGGTTTAACTCTCGAACAATATTTACAATTCGTTGGTCAAACAATGGAACAATTCGATAACAAACTCAAAGAAGATGCAAAGAAAGATATCACTAATTACTTTGTCTTAGAAAAAGTTGGAGAGATCGAAAAACTCGAATTAACTGATGCTGATATCGAAGCTGAATACGCTAAACTCGCAGAACAATACAAGATGAAAGTCGAAGATGTTAAGAAGGCATTATCTGCTCAACTTGATCAATTCAAACACAATCTTCGTATGACAAGAGTCGAAGAACATTTATTAAACTTAAATAAATAATTTATTTACAAGGAGGTAAGCTTATGGCGTCAAATCCATCATCCTTAACCTTGCCACTACTTATTACTAAAGGATTAATCCTCTTTCCTAAAAATCAAAGATTAATTGATGCAGGAAGAGATTTTTCCATTAACGCGATTAAAGTTAGTAAAGATAAAGCTGACAACTTAATCCTAATTACTTCTCAAATCGATAGTGATGTAGAAAACCCAACTGAACAAGACGTGTTCAAGATTGGTGTTCTTGCAAGAGTAATGTCTATCTCTGAAAGAGATAAGAGAGTTAGAACGCGCGTTGAAATAATCGATAGAGTGGAATTATCTGATATCAAACTTGACGAAGAAGATAAGTGCTTTGTTGCCAATGGAACTCTACTTAATCCAATTGAAGTAGACGAAAAAAGCTCTGAAGCCGTTGTCTCTACAATCAATCACGAATTAGAAAAATATCCAACGATTATTTCTCGCCTTCCAAAAAACATTATCCAATTATGCTCTGACAATCGCGCAGCATTAGAACTTTGCTATGCAATGGCAGGTCATTTTGAAGCATCAATAGACACAAAACAAAAATTACTTGAAACAAATGACTTCATCTATTTAGCAGAAACAGTCACTGGTTTTATCAGTGGGGAAAATACTAAAAATGAAATCGAAAAGAATATCTCTGACACCATTAGAGAATCTGCTGAGAAATCTCAAAAAGAATATTTCTTAAGAGAAAAACTCAAAGCTATTAAAAAAGAGCTTGGTGAAGACGTCGGAGGAAATAACGATCCAGACCAAATTTTAGCAAAGCTTGATAAATTCCCTTATCCAGATAATATCAAAGCTAAAGTTAAGGCCGAGATTAAGAAATATGAAATGATGCCACAAGGATCTTTAGAAGCTGCCTTAATCCTTTCATATTTAGATATCATTATGTCCATTCCATGGTGGCAAAAAACTGAAGACAATGAAGACCTAAAAAATGTCGAAGACATTTTAAATGAAGACCATTATGGATTAGACAATCCAAAGAAAAGAATTGTCGAATATTTAGCAGTTAAAAAATTAACTGGTAATTTAAAAAGTCCAATTCTTTGTTTCTATGGCCCACCAGGAACTGGTAAAACTTCTTTGGGTAAATCCATCGCTAGAGCGTTAGGAAGAAAATTCTTTAAATGCTCTTTGGGTGGTATTTCTGACGAAGCAGAAATCCGTGGACATAGAAGAACATACGTTGGTTCTCTTCCAGGAAGAATTATTCAAGGTATGAGAAAAGCGGGAGTGAGTAACCCTGTCTTCCTTCTCGACGAAGTCGATAAACTTGCTTCTTCTTATAAAGGAGATCCAGCAAGCGCACTTTTAGAAGTCTTAGATCCAGAACAAAACTTCATGTTTAATGATAATTATGTCGAAGAACCATATGATTTAAGCGATGTCTTATTCATTTGCACCGCAAACTATTTAGAGAATATTCCAGGTCCTCTTAGAGATCGTCTTGAATTAATTCAATTAAATAGCTATACAGAAATTGAAAAGAAGCATATTGCTTTTGAGCACTTAATCAAAAAACAAATTGAGATTAATGGCTTAAAAGAAGAGAATGTTACTTTCACTGAAAGCGCAATTGAATATATTTTACATTATTACACCCGTGAAGCTGGTGTCCGTGACTTAGAAAGAAAGATCGCTTCATGCTTAAGAAAAGTCGCTGTTGCTATCGTCAAAGATCCTTCTATTACGCACATTGAGATTGACGATAAGAAGGTTAGAGAATACTTAGGCATTGAAATATTCGATTACTCCAAAAAAGAAAAAGCAAAACAAGTCGGAGTTATCACTGGCTTAGCTTATACCGAATATGGTGGAGACATTCTCCCAATCGAAGTTACTTATTTTAAAGGCAAAGGTGGACTTATCTTAACTGGCAAACTTGGTGATGTCATGAAAGAGAGTGCGACTATTGCTCTTGACTATGTCAAGGCAAACGCCAAAAAGTACAAGATTGATCCAAACTTATTCTTAGAAAACGATATTCACGTTCACGTTCCAGAAGGAGCCGTTCCTAAAGATGGTCCATCTGCTGGAGTAGCGATGACTTTAGCCATTATTTCTGCCTTAAGTAAAGAGCCTGTATCTCCAGATATTGCTCTTACTGGTGAAGTTACTTTAAGAGGTAATGCTTTACCTATTGGTGGGTTAAGAGAGAAGTCTTTAGCAGCTACTAGAAGTGGTATCAAAGAAATCATCGTTCCTAAAGACAACAAAAAGGATGTAGAAGAGCTTCCAAAAGAAGTCAAAAAAGTACTCAAGATTCACTATATGAGTAATGTTGATGATGCTTATAAAATTGTATTCGGGGAATTAAATGATTAATTTCAGTAATACCAATTTCGTTAAAAGCGCACCAAGCTTAAAAGATGCACCTCAGGGACAATTTCCTGAGGTTTTACTCGTTGGTCGCTCTAACGTTGGTAAATCTTCATTAATCAACGCTTTATGCAATAAAAAAGCACTCGCCTTTACTTCCTCTAAGCCTGGGCATACTCGCCTTTTAAATTATTATAATGTAGACGATAAGCTCTACTTAGTAGACGCTCCAGGATATGGATATGCTAAAGGTGGCTTTAATCTTGATAAGTTATTCGGAGAAATGATGGAAGATTATTTCTCTCATGTAACTCGACTCAAAGTAGTATTAGTTTTATTAGATTCTCGTAGAGAATTAAATGAAGATGACATTGAAATTATCGATTATCTTAAGGAAAACAAATTCAATTATCGATTAGTGTTCACCAAAGTTGATAAAATCAACCAAAGTGAAAAACACAAGCTCAACCAAAATATCAAATCTCATGGAGTAAGTTTAGAAGATGTAATTTACGTCTCAACTTTAAAGCCAAGAACATTTGATGTCTTAAGATCGGAATTAAGCAAATAGAATTTAGAAGGAACAATCGAAAAATTGTTCCTTTCTTTTTTTGTAAGTGATATATTTCTCTATTGGAGGTTATTTATGAAAAAGGGTTTATTATTTATATCTTTATTAGCATCATTAGGGCTCGCTAGTTGTAACACCAATAGTGGTAACAGTCAAGGCGGAGGAAACACCAACACTTCAGTAAGTGGAACATACGATGTTTCTATGGACAAAATGGGATTTACAAACGAAGGAGATGCAACTAATTGTTCCGCTTATGGAATTGATATTTCTTTTGATAAAGGAACTAACACAAGCAACTCACCAAAATATTACGACACCGACTCTACAGGCGCCTCTGTTAGACTATATACAGGCAATACAATGACTGTTAAAGCTAAGTCCATTACAAAAATTGAATTAGAATTTTCTGCTACTGTTAGCAAAGCTGAAGGAACATTCACTGTTGATCAAGGAACACTTGATGAATCCGCTGGATTTGAAACATCAACTTGGACTGGAGAAGCAGATGAAATAACATTCACTGTTGCAACAAAGCAAAGAAGAGTTGTTTCAATGTCAATTACCTGTATAGGTAATCCAAATGCAGTTACAGGTGGTAATGATAGTTCAAATCATACACCAAAAAACGTGATTCAAGATATCATTGATTCAATCTATGTAGACCCAAGTGCTGTAACTCCAGAAACTGATAATGGAATATATTACATAGTTGAATTTTGGGGAACAAGCGCAGAATATACGCTTGAAAGCGCAGTTGTTGAAGCTGAAACATTTTTACCAGATTATCTTGTAGTTCTTTACCCAGGAGAAGACTTCAAATGGGAAGAAGATAATTCTGATGGTTATGGTGTTACATATATCACAGATGATGAGACAGTATGTTTAGATATTGGCAGTTGGGTTGAATCCGACGAAATTGTTGTTCAATTTGTAGCATACGATACACCGGTGAATAATTAATTTACTAGTAACCGAGGAAGGCGGATTGTCCTTCCTTTTTTATTTATATAATTTACAAAAGTAATTATTCTTAATATAATTATCACGTTCAATGAACTAGAGGAGTAGTGTAGAGACTACTTATAGAGAGTTAGGGATGGTGGAAGCCTAATAGCAAATCTACATGAAGGTCGCTAGGGAGAACATAATTAAATAAGTGCTAATAGAGAAATTCTATTAGAACTAAGGTGGTACCACGTTAATCGCGTCCTTAGAATAAGGACGTTTTATTTTTGCAGGAGGAAAGTCCAATGTTAGATAAAAGATATTCACCACATGAAGTAGAAAAAGGTAAATACGAAGTTTGGAAAGAAAAAGGTTATTTTACTGCTGGAGATAAAAGTAAAAATCCATTCTCTATGGTTATTCCTCCTCCAAACGTCACTGGTAAATTACATTTAGGACATGCTTGGGATACAACAATTCAAGATATCATTGCAAGATATAAGAAAATGCAAGGATATGATGTTTTATGGCTCCCAGGAATGGATCACGCCGGCATTGCTACTCAAGCTAAAGTTATGGCTAAACTTGTTTCCATGGGAATCGATGTAACTAAGATTACTAGAGAAGAATTCTTAGAATACGCTTGGGCGTGGAAATCGGAATACGCTAATAACATCCATGAGCAATGGGCAAAGATGGGACTTATGCTCGACTATAGTCGAGAAAGATTTACTTTAGATGAAGGACTTAATCTTGCTGTTAGAAAAGTATTCGTTGATTTATATAACAAAGGACTTATCTACCAAGGAGAAAGAATTATTTCCTGGGATCCAGTCCAACAAACTGCTTTAAGCAACATTGAAGTTATTCACCAAGACGATGAAGGATTCATGTATTACTTCAAATATCACATCGTCGGTAGTGATGAATATTTAGAAGTCGCAACAACTAGACCAGAAACTATGTTTGGTGATGTCTGTGTAGTTATTAATCCTAAAGATGAAAAATACTCAAAATATCACGGTAAAAACATTAAAGTTATCAATCCTGCAAACGGAGAAGCTATTCCATTAATAGAAGATGAATATGTTGAAATTGGTTTTGGTACTGGAGCGATGAAATGTACTCCAGCGCACGATCCAAATGACTTCATTATCGGAAAGAAATATGGCTTTGAGATGCCAATCATCTTTAACAAAGATGCTTCTATGAATGAGAAGTGTGGAAAATATCAAGGTATGGACCGCTTCGAATGTCGTGAAGCTCTTATTAAAGACATTAAAGAACGTGGCGATTTTATCAAAGAAGAAAAGATTGTTCACGCGGTTGGTCACTCTCAAAGAAATAACTGTGTTGTTGAGCCAATGTTATCAAAACAATGGTTTGTAAGAATGAAGCCACTCGCCGAAGAATCCATTAAAAATCAACAAGGTGAAGATAAAGTTACATTTGTTCCTCAAAGATTTGAAAATACCTTTCTTCAATGGATGAATAATATTGAAGACTGGTGTATTTCCCGCCAATTATGGTGGGGTCATAGAATTCCTGCCTATTACCATAAGGTAACAGGAGAAGTAGTTGTCTCTATAGATCCTCCAAAAGATATTGAAAACTATGAACAAGACACTGATGTGCTTGATACATGGTTCTCTAGTGGATTATGGCCATTTTCAACAATGGGTTGGCCAGAAGAAACTGACGATTTAAAGAGATATTTCCCTACAAGTTGTTTAGTGACCGCCTATGACATTATTTTCTTCTGGGTGAGTAGAATGATCTTCCAATCATTAAACGTCACTCATAGACGCCCATTTGAACACGCTGTAATCCATGGACTTGTTAGAGATGAATTAGGAAGAAAGATGTCTAAATCATTAGGCAATGGTGTTGACCCAATTGAAGTTATCGATAAATATGGTGTTGACGCTTTAAGATATTTCTTAACCACTAATAGCACTCCAGGACAAGATATGAGATATTCTGAAGAAAAAGTTCAAAGTAGTGCTAACTATTTGAACAAGATTTGGAACTCCGCACGTTATGTTTTAAGTTCAATCCCTGAAGGATTTGAAGAAATGAAATTAGATAAATCTAATTTATCAAGCTTGGATAAGTGGTTACTTAATAGGCTCATGATCACTATAAATAATGTTACAGTGAACATGGATAAATACGACTTTAATGCTGCAAGTTCACACTTATATAACTTCGTTTATGACGACTTCTGTTCTCAATATCTTG
>JAEDNC010000038.1 GCA_016302705.1 Bacilli bacterium
CGCGCTTAAATAATATATAATAATAGTTAATATTTATCAATAATAAATTTAAAAAACAAAAAGGAAGTTTTTAACAACTTCCTTGATTTGTTTTGTCTTGTGGATGATATCAAAGATATCAACTGAAGATTAACGCTTAGAGAATTGTGGAGCTTTTCTCGCTGCTTTAAGACCGTATTTCTTTCTTTCCTTTTTACGGGAGTCTCTGGTAATCATACCAGCAACCTTTAAGGTCTTGCGATCGCATCCTGCTTCAAGTAAAGCGCGTGTAATGCCAAGTCTAATAGCACCGGCTTGTCCTGTAAAACCACCACCACGAACTTCAGCTCTAACATCATATTTGCCTTCAGTTCCTGTTAAGACTAATGGTTGTTTTAAGTCCATTACTAAGGTTGCATATGGCATATATTCATTGACATCGCGACCGTTAACTGTAATGTTGCCTTTGCCTTCGAGAACATAAACTCTTGCGATAGATGATTTTCTTCTACCAGTACCATAGTATTGGAGATTTTCTTTCTTTGCCATTATTTACATCCTCCTAGAATTTGAGCTCTAAAACTTCTGGTTTTTGAGCTTCGTGTTTGTGATCTGGGCCAGCGTAGACAAATAATTTCTTTTCGATTTGTCTTCCTAAGCGTCCTTTTGGCACCATACCATGAACACTTCTCTCAATCATTTCACATGGGAATTCTTTGAGCATTGTGCCCGCAGTTCTTGTTCTAAGACCGCCATCATAGCCAGACACGTTGTAATATTTCTTGTTGTGGATTTTATCTCCAGATAAGCTCACTTTTTCAGCGTTGATAATGATGACATAATCACCACAGTCAACATTTGGTGTCCATGTTGGTTTCACCTTGCCTGTTAAAACTTGAGCAACTTGGGAGACTAATCTACCTAATGGTTTGTCAGTGGCATCAACGACATACCATTTTCTTTGGATTTCATTTGCTTTTGCAATAGTAGTTTGACGTTGCATACAATTAATCCTCCTTTACCAAACTAACTTATTCCTTACCGGGGACTTCATTATTTTTGGCTTGTGCCGAGTTAAATAATATTATTTTTATCATCTTAAATCAATTAAATATTTTATTATTTAATTTGTTAACCTTCTATTTATATAAAAAGAACCCTTTAGGGTTCTTATTTAGTTTTTTGATAACTAGATTACTACTTAACGTTATGATAGACGTTTTGAACATCTTCAAGTTCATCAAGCATATCGATTAATTCATCGAATTTTCTCTTATCTTCTGGATCTGTAATTTCAATTGGATCATTTGCTAAGAATGTAATTTCTGCTGTTTCAAATTCAGTGATACCCATTCCAGAAAGGACGTCTCTAGCTTGAGCGAATGCAGATGGTTCTACTAATACTTCAATAACTCCATCTTCTTCTGTAACTTCTCTAACATCGACATCACTTAAGATTAAAGTTTCTTCGACTTCATCTCTATTATTTCCGTTAAAAACTAAAACACCAGTTTCAGTAAAATTGAAGATAACTGAACCCATATGTCCACCTTTTTTAGTAACAGTTGTTCTAACGTTAACTAAGGCTCTATTGGTGTTATCAGTTAATGTATCAATAATTAATAAGCTTCCACCTGGACCAAAGAATTCATATCTACCTTCTTCATAGCTTTCAGCGGAACCGCCTTTAGCTTTTTGAATAGCTCTTTCAATAACGTCTTTAGTAACGTGTTGGCTCTTCCATTTTTCAATCGCGGAACGTAATGCTAAGTTACTATCTGGATCAGGAACACCACTTTTTGCGGCCATGTAGATTTCTTTACTGGCTCTCATAAATAATGCGCTTCTAGCAGCAGCAGTTGCAGCCATAGCTTTTGCTCTTACTTCGTGTGCTCTTCCCATAAATCTTTTTACCTCTATACGCTCAAAAATAATATCACAATGTTATTTATATGAAAATATTTTCTTATTTTTATAAATAAGGGCAGCTATTTATGTGCGCATATGCGCGCATATATCCTTATATATTAATAATGAACATTTACTAATGTTAATCCATTAGCAGGTGCTTTATATGCACATATTTCTCTAGGAGAATCACTATCTAACATATCTAAGACTATTTCTGGATCTAAATCCTTATCACAAATATGTATTGCCATTCCCACAATCATTCTAATCATATATCTCATAAAGCCATTACCCACTAAAGTGATATAAATTAAATCCCCATGAGTGTCGACATCAATCGAATATATGTTTCTAATAAAATTAGATTCATCCTCTTCTTTAGATGTGAAATTTTTAAAATTATGTTCACCAACAAAGTAGTTTAACACTTCTCTTAATTTATCTAAATCAATCCTCTCAGGATGTAAATAGGCTGTATCATATAAGAATGGGTCTTTAGACTGAGTAAGAATTGTATATGTATAGCACTTATTTTTAGCAGAGAATCTCGCATGAAAATCTGGGTCTACTTCCTCTATATCTTCGATCTTAATATCAGGAGGAAGCATTTGATTAACTGAATATAAAAGTCGATTTAAATCAATCTCTCGATCTTCTATATCAAAATGGAATTTTTGTCCGAAAGCGTGCACTCCTGCATCTGTTCTACCTGCTCCATAAATATTAATTTCTTGGTTACTAAAAAACTTCGAGAGAGCTTTTTCTATCTCTTCTTCTATAGTATTTACATTAGGTTGCTTTTGCCAACCATAATACTTAGTGCCTTTATATATACAAGATGCAAATAGTCTCATAATTATTTCTTAAAATAGAGGTTTTACCCCAAAAATCCAATAAATCAAATCAATCTTGATGAAATTCTTATCGATGATGATTGCAGCGAGTAAGCCACCAAAAATAACGAGTCCAATAAGTAAACCCACTAAATCATTCCAACCAAATCTTAAAACACGATATCTACTTCTTTTGCCATATGGATCATATCCTCTAGCCTCCATCGCATTAGATAATTCTTCACTTCTTCCAATTGCAGAAACAAATAAAGGAATAATTAAAGAAACAATCGCTGATAACCTTTTAATTAATCCTCCGTGATTAAAATCTACTCCCCTAGAAGCTTGAGCCTTCATAATACGATGAGTTTCATCTAATAAAGTAGGAATAAATCTTAAAGCAATACTTAAAGTCATTGCGACGATATGAGATGGGAATTTTACTAACTTAAGTGGTGTGAGATACCATTCAATCGCATAGGTTAAATCCATCGGTTTAGTGGTGCTAGTTAATATCATCGTAATCATAATCATCATTATTAATCTAAAAATGATATAACCACTTTGATAAAATGCGTCGTAATTAACTCCATATCCTCCGATATAAAAAGCAATATGTGATGGATCGTAATTAGGATTAGGAATAAAGATATAGATGATAAGTAAAAATACAATCATCACCCACATCGCTCCTAAAGATTTAAATAAGTTAATAAAGTTAATCTTAGAGATAATCATTGTTATCACTAAAAATAAGAATAAGAATCCAGTAAAGATTAAAGCAGTTGACCAAGTATCCACTCGTAAGAAGATAGACACTAATAATAAAGTCATAATAAAAAGTTTATTTCGTGGATCTAGTCGATGTACAAACGTGTTAAAAGGAGAATATCGACCAAATGTTAGATTGTTCATTTGAGTATCTCCTTAAGTTGGATGAATAAATCATCCACAGTTCTTATTTTGTTTATATCAATATTGACATTATGGCTTTCTAATAATTTGCAGAATGAGAATAGAGGTGGAATATCTATTGAATAGTTAGATACATCTCCACTAAATAAAGTAGATGGAGATCCTTCAAAAGCGATATTGCCTTCATTAATCACAATTACATGATCCGCGTGATTAAGGACTATCCCCATATCGTGAGTAACAATAATAATGGTTTTGCCGTTTTTATTAAGATTCACAATTAAATCTAAAATAATTTTACTTCCCAAAGGATCTAACCCTGCAGTTGGTTCATCTAAAATCAATACTTCTGGGTCGATTGCGATAATTCCGGCAATCGCCACTCTTCTTTTTTCTCCTCCTGATAATTCAAAAGGAGAACGTTTATAAAATGATTCATCTAAACCCACTAATTTAAGTGCTTCATGTGCTTTTAAAATAGCCTCATCTTCCTTATAACCATAATTCTTTAATCCAAAAGCGACATCTTTTTCCACTGTCTCTTCAAATAGTTGATATTCAGGGAATTGGAAAACAATAGAGATATGTTTTCTAAGCTCTTTTATTTTCTTAAGTTTTTTAATATCACTACTAATAACAAAATCTTTATATGTTATCTTTCCACTTGTTGGAATAATTAATCCATTTAATGTTTGAATTAAAGTGGACTTGCCACTTCCTGTATGACCAACAATCGCTGTTATTTTATTTTCAGGTATTTGTAAAGACACATCATGAAGTGCTTCCACTTCATTAGGAGTCTTTTTTAAATAAACATAAGAAAGATGCTCTATTTTAATTGCCATAACATCTCTCCTATTTCTTCGATTGTTGTCTTTTCAGTAACTTTTAAACCAAGTTCTAAACATTTTTGTTTTAAAAGAACTTCAAAAGGAACACTTAAGTTATATTTAGAAATAACTTCTCGGTTATTAAATAATTCACTTGGTAGACAAGATAATACGATTTCTCCTTCATGAAGGAGAATAATACGATCACTTAAATATGCCTCTTCTATATCATGAGTAATCGAGATAATTGTTAACTTAGGATTTTCTTCCCTCATCTTTTTAATGAGATTAAGAATATCTTTCTTACCGTTAGGATCAAGCATACTAGTGGCTTCATCTAATATTAAAATATCTGGTTTTCTTACTAATGCATCAGCGATTGCCACTCTTTGCTTTTGTCCACCAGAAAGGAAGCTAGGTTCCTTAGTTAAGAAATTCTCCATGCCCACTTTCGCTGCGTATTCCTTAACTAAGATTTCCATATCACTTCTAGCAACGTTGTCATTCTCTAAAGAGAAGGCAATATCATCTTCTACTGTCGCCCCAATAAATTGGTTATCTGGATTTTGGAAAACAATCGCGACTTTTTTTCTTATTTGTTGAAGATTATCTTTATCCAACGTAAGACCATTAATTAAAATCTCACCACTATCTTTGATAAGTAATCCAATCATTAATTTACATAAAGTGGATTTACCACATCCATTATGTCCAACAATAGAAACATATTCCCCTTCTTCTATATCTAGAGATATGCCTTTTAGAACTGGGGAGTTATCGGTGTATGAATATACTAAGTTTTTAATTTCAACGCTTTTCACGCTGGATATTATACACGATATTTTGGTTATTCTTTAGAATTAAACAAAATAAATATTATTTTCTCCTTAATCTTTTCAATTCTATTTCTTACCGTATGATACTTTTTATCATATTTAGAAGCTATTTCATTTATCGATTCCTCGAAGAAATAATGCTTTCTAAACATATCAACAGAGATTTCATCTAACTTGTAATAAGTAGGATTTTCCACAATATCTCTAATTCTTTCAATTAGGACATTATTCATCGCATCTTCACTTACTTCTTCACTACAAGCAATAATCATCTCTTCTTCATAACTAGTAAGTCCTTCTTGTCTTCCTATATATGTTTTAAAACCTGAAATACTCAATGAGTTCTCTTTAATGTGTTCTTTCATATTATGTTTCGCTATGACTTGCCAATAAACATAAAACGAACCTTTATAGTTATAGTTTTCTAACGCCACCATTAAGGAAGTAAGACCAATAGAAACTAAATCATCATATTCTGCGCCTGTTACATCCCAGAATATTCTTTTTAAAGCACCAGCTTCTTTTCTTGACGCAATAGTAAACCTTCTTACTAATTCGTTAGATGCATCAATGTTATCGCTCTCCTTATATAGCCTTACTAGTTCTTCATTGGTTAAGAATTTTGCTTTAATAAAAAAGATCCTCGCTTTCTGGAGGACCTGCTTTACTAAGGTGTGGGACTATTAACTACGAATTCTCGATAGTAAAATTCCTGCCGCAACCGATGCGTTAAGAGAGTTAACGTGTCCATATTGAGGAATCTTCACAACATAGTCACTATTTTTAATCACTAGTTGAGATACTCCCTTTCCTTCACTACCAATAACTAAGGCAACGGGAAAATCATAAGTTAATTTGGAATAATCTATCGTGGCGCTTCCATCTGTTGAAACCACCCAAAAACCATTATCTTTAAGTCTTTGAAGAGTTTGATTTATGCTTCCTATTTGACAAACAGGAACATAATTTATCGCACCTGCGCTAGATTTAGCAACTGTCGCGTTAAGAGGTACTTGATTGTGTTTTGGAATCAGGACCCCAGTCACGTTAAATACATCACAGCTTCTTAAAATAGCACCCAAATTATGTGGATCTTCTATTCCATCTAATATGACGATAACTGGGAGTTCAACTTTTCTACTCCTTCTTAATATCTCATCTAAATCGATATATTCATAAGGTTTAATTTCAGCGACTATTCCTTGATGAACTCCTCCATTACTTTTAGAGTCAAGTTCCGCTTGATTTACGACCTTAATATATGGTTTCTTTTCTTGGAGAAGTAAGTTAATATCCTTGTCCGAAAAATTGTTTGTGATAAAAACTTTTAAAACACGATTTGCTCTAAGCGCTTCCTTGACAGGGTTCCTCCCAATGATGAGATTAACGGTTTCTGATTTATAAATATTTCTCATTACATGATACCTTTCTCAATTAGGATGTTACGGAATTCATCAGACTTTGCAAAATCTTTGTTTTCTTTGGATTCGAGGTAGTTTTGATAAAGTTTTCTATCGTTTTCATCCATTTTGACGTAAGGAATATCAATGCCGAGGACATTAAACATGTCATTAAGAGTTTTAAAGAGATCACTAAGCTTCTTATAGTCTATTTCTCTACTTCTAACTTCTTGATTAGCAAGTTTAATGACGTTATATATTTCCGTTAATGCATTCGCGGTATTTAAATCATCTGCAAGGGCTTCTAAAAATGGATTTATGTAGGTTGGCTTTCCTTCATCTAAATTAATTCCATTTACTTGAAGTTTTAACGCCATTTGTTTAATAACCATTTTCATCTTATTTACTTCTTGAATAGCAGCGTTAACTGTCTCATCAGTGAAGTTAACAGGTTGACGATAATGCGCGCTTAAAATTACTAGTCGAGTTACTGCTCCACCATATTTTTCAATCATATCTTTTGCATAGATGACATTGCCTAAACTCTTAGACATTTTCTCATTACCAAAATTAATGAAAGCGTTATGCATCCAATATTTAGCGATCTTATGAGTGTGAGTAGCCTCGCATTGAGCAATTTCGTTTTCATGATGTGGGAATTTTAAATCATACCCACCACCATGGATATCGATATATTGTCCTGGGAAGATTGTATCAATCATGACACAGCATTCAGTGTGCCAACCTGGTCTTCCATTTCCCCAAGGAGAAGGCCAGTTAATTCCTTCATCTGTTTTCTTCCATAATGCGAAATCTAATGGGGATTCTTTATTTGAATTCTCTTCAATACGAGCGCCTACCATTAAGTCTTCAACATTGATTCCACTTAAGCTTCCATAGTCTTTGATTTTGTTGACTCTAAAATAGACATCTCCATCTGCGACATATGCAGCACCAATCTTTACTAGATTATCAACATAATCAATAATCTTTTGAATGTATTCAGTAACTTTAGGAGTGATAGAAGGAATGTTACTACCAATCGCTAAAGTGGCCTTTTTAAATTCTTGAATATAGAATTCAGTTAATTCTTTTTCAGTCTTATTTTCTTTTTTAGCTTCTTTAATGATTTTATCGTCCACATCAGTGAAGTTAGAGACATAGGTGACTTCATATCCAACATAAGTAAAAAACTTCCTTAAAACGTCAAATACGACTACTGGCCTCATATTACCAATATGTGGGTAGTTATAAACTGTAGGTCCACAAACATACATCGACACTTTTCCTTCTATCTGAGGAACGAATGTTTCAATTTTATTTGTTAATGAGTTATAAATTTTAATTTCCATAATTTTAATCGGGAAAATTATATCACATAAAGTGATTAATTTATACAATGATAAATCACAAGATAATCAGAATGAGAAAATATATGATTTGTATAACAATTGTGATACAATATTAATGCGAGGTAATTATATGCAAAAGAGCGCAATTGTTCATACACGTATTTCACCCGAAGTTAAGCAAGAATGTGATTATATTTTCTCAAAGTTAGGAATAACTACAAGCTATGCAATTTCTTTGTTCCTAAATCAAGTAGCACTTAAAAAAGGAATTCCTTTTGATATTAGCCTTCCTGAAAAAGAAGATTTGGTTTCATTTGCGGAAAATGTAAGTTCCGTTGATTCAAACAAACCAAGTAGCAAAGCAAAAGCAATAATGAAATTATATGATGATGGAATTATTGACTATGAAACAGCAGAATTCGCAATAAAAAGGTTACATAAATAAATTTTAAAGAACTATTAAGATATAGCTCCATTTACA
>JAEDNC010000039.1 GCA_016302705.1 Bacilli bacterium
GATTGGCCAATTTATACATCGACTCACAATACTCCTCCAGCCTTATACGGCAAGGATGCTGATGTTTCTAATAGCTTTATTGCTAATGGCGCTATTATCAAAGGTAAAGTCCAAAACAGTATTATTTCTCGTGAAGTTGTTGTAGAAAAAGGCGCAGAAGTGAAAAACTGTATCATTTTCTCTAGAGCAACTATTGGAAGAGACGTAAAACTCAACAAAGTTGTTGCAGATAAAGGTGTTCAAATCACTAATACAAAAAAATTAAGTGGCACGAATGATGACTTTGTCGTCTTACCACTAGGAGCGAAACTTTAATGAAAATCGCAATGGTCTGTTCAGAAGCTAATCCATTTGTGAAGACTGGTGGACTAGCAGATGTTACTTATTCATTAAGTAAAGAAATGGTGAAACTCGGAGAAGAGGTTGTTATCGTTCTTCCTTTATATAACAAAATCAAATCTCAAGGTCTAAACCTTGACTTTGTCACTGTTATCGAGGCTAACTTAAGTTGGAGACACGAAACATCTAATGTCTTCAAATGCACTAGAGATGGCATTACTTACTATTTCTTAGAAAATAGACATTATTTTGAAAGAGATAATATTTATGGATATGACGATGATGGAGAACGTTATGCGTTTTATACCATTGCAGTCGCTAATTTGTTTCAAAAGATCAAATATTGCCCTGATATTATCCATGCGCATGACTGGCAACCTGGAATGCTTTTCTGTTATATCAGAGAAAACCATTTGGATTTCTACAAGAAAACTAAATTTGTCTTCTCTATTCATAATCCTGCTTTCCAAGGTATTATTGACCGTTATGCTTTAGGAGATTTATACAATCTTCCAGATCGCTTATACATCAGTGGTCAAGTTGAATTCGGTGGTCGTGTCTCGACTTTAAAAGCGGCAATTATGTACGCTGATAAGATTACAACCGTTTCTCCTAACCATCGTAGCGAACTTCTTACACCAGAAGGAAGTATGGGGCTTAACAATGTTCTTTGCTTTAGAGAATATGATTTTTGTGGATTCCTTAATGGAATTGACTACGAAGAATTCAATCCGGCTAAAGATGAATATATTGCTAAAAAATATAGCTTAAGAAACTATGTTTCTGGTAAAAAAGAAAATAAACGTGCTCTTCTTAGAAGATTCGAACTTGAAGGAGAAGATACACCTTTATATTCATTAGTAAGTAGAATCACTTGGCAAAAGGGAATGAATCTTGTTTTCTCTGCTTGCCGTGAATTAGCTCGTCGAGGAGTTAATATTATTCTTCTTGGTAGTGGTGAATACGCTTGTGAACAAGAGATGGAAAAACTCCATCAAGAATTCCCAAATCACATCGGTGTTTATATTGGTTATAACAACGCTCTTGCTCACCAAGTATATGCGGGAAGTGATTTCTTCATGATGCCTTCCTTGTTTGAACCATGCGGTTTGGGGCAAATGATTGCCCAAAGATATGGCACTCTTCCAATCGTTAGAAGAACTGGTGGTCTAAAAGACTCAGTTATCAATTACGATGGAGGAAACAAAGACACAAGCAATGGCTTTGGATTTGATGCTTTTAGCGAGTGGGATATGATTCAAACTTGTTTATACGCCCTAGATATATATAATAATCAACCGACAACATTTAAATTATTAGTCAAAAACGCTCTTAAAACTGATAACAGTTGGGGTAAGAGCGCTCAACAATATCACGGATTATACAAATCTTTGATTGAGTAACAACATAGAGGTGAAATTATGGGATATGATTACAAAAAAATAGAACCAAAATGGCAGAAAGTTTGGGAAGATAATAAAACATATGCGTGTGACGTATATGATTTCTCCAAACCAAAATATTACATTCTTGATATGTTTCCTTACCCAAGTGGTCAAGGTTTACATGTCGGACACCCTGAAGGCTATACCGCTAGTGATGTTTTAGCAAGAATGAAAAGAATGCAAGGATTTAACGTCCTTCATCCAATTGGATGGGATTCTTTCGGTTTACCTGCTGAACAATATGCGATGAAAACTAATCAACATCCTTCAATTATCACCGAAAAAAACATCAACAATTTCAGAAGACAAATCAAATCACTTGGTTTCTCTTATGACTGGAATAGAGAGATTGCCACTAGTGATCCAACATATTACAAGTGGACGCAGTGGATCTTCTTAAAACTTTATGATGCTGGATTAGCATATATCGATTATCGTCCTGTTAATTTCTGTCCAACTTTAGGTACAGTTTTAGCTAATGAAGAAGTTATTGATGGCAAAAGTGAAGTTGGTGGATACCCAGTTATCAGAAAGCCAATGAGACAATGGTTACTTAGAATTACTAAGTACGCAGATAAATTATTAGATGGATTAAATGGCCTTGATTGGCCTATTTCCACTCTTGAAATGCAAAAGAATTGGATTGGTAGATCAACTGGTGCTAAGGTCACTTTTAAAATCAAAGATACCGATTTAAGTTTTGATGTATTTACAACTAGAGTTGATACACTTTATGGCTGTTCTTATTGCGTTTTAGCTCCTGAACATCCATTAGTGAAAAAAATTACCACTAAGGAACAAGTTAAAGATGTTGAAGCCTATCTTAAGATGGTGGAAAGTAAATCTGACTTAGAAAGAACTGAGCTTAATAAAGATAAGACTGGTGTTTTTATTGGTAGATACGCAATTAATCCAATTAATGGAAAAGAAGTTCCAATTTATATTGGTGATTATGTTTTAGCAAGTTATGGTAGTGGCGCTGTTATGGCAGTTCCTGCCCATGATGAGAGAGACTATGCATTTGCTAAAAAATACAATTTACCAATTCATCAAGTTCTTGAAGGTGACATTTCAAATAATGCTTTTACTGGAGATGCTCCACACATCAATAGCGATATTGCTAATGGAATGAATATTAAAGATGCTAAAGAAGCAATCTTAAATAAACTCATCGCAGAAGGCAATGGCGAAAAACAAGTTAATTATAAATTAAGAGACTGGTTATTCTCTCGTCAAAGATATTGGGGTGAACCAATACCAATTATCATCAAAGATGATAAATCACTCGTTCCTCTTTCAACTTATGATCTTCCACTTGTTTTGCCAGAAATGGAAGAATATAAGCCAAGTGGAACAGGAGAATCTCCATTAGCAAACGCTAAAGAATGGCTTAAAGTCACCTTAGCGGATGGAAGCTATGGCACTAGAGAAACTAATGTTATGCCTCAATGGGCTGGAAGTTGTTGGTACTATATCCGTTATATTGATCCACATAATTCTAAAGAACTTGGCGACAAGAAATTATTAGATCACTGGTTACCAGTCGACTTATATATCGGTGGAGCCGAACACGCTGTTCTCCACTTACTTTACGCTCGTTTCTGGCATAAGTTCCTTTATGATCAAGGAATAGTCTCTACACCAGAGCCGTTTAAGAAATTATTCCATCAAGGAATGATTTTAGGTAGCAATGGTGAAAAGATGTCTAAGAGCCGTGGAAATGTTATTAATCCAGATGATGTTGTCGCTAATTACGGCGCTGATTCTCTTAGATTATATGAAATGTTTATGGGACCACTTGAAGCTTCTTTACCATGGAGTGATACAGGCTTAGATGGTGCTAAAAAATATTTAGATAGAGTTTATCGTTTATTCTCCGAAAAAGAATTCTTAGATAAATATACAAATGAAAATGATGGCAAATTAGATTATATCTATAACTTCTCCATCAAAAAGATTACCCAAGATTTTGAAGCGTTGAAGTTTAATACTGCAATTAGCCAAATGATGGTGTTCACAAACGAACTCTATAAGAGTGAAAAACTTTATATTCCTTATTTAGAAGGATTCATCAAGGTTCTTGCGTGTATTGCACCTCACTTAGGTGAAGAAATTTGGGAAATGTTAGGCCATAAAGACATCATTGATTTTGAAGCGTGGCCAACATATGACGAAAGCAAGATTGTCTTAGACACTATTAAAGTCGCGGTTTCAGTAAATGGAAAACTTCGTGCAACAATCGATGTCAAACCAGACTTATCTGATAAAGAAATGGAAGACATCGCTTTAGCTCAAGAAGCGGTCCAAAGACACACCGAAGGTAAGACAATCAAAAAGATTATTGTTGTTAAGAACAAGATTGTTAACATTGTTGCAATATGAAAATTGTCATAGATATTGGTAATACAGCATCTAAATTTGGATGCGTCAATGATGGCGTATTCTCCTTTTTGGGCCGTCTATATAACCATGATGTTAACTTAGAAAATGTTAAGAATATCTTTAAAGATATTGATAGTGTAAAAGGAGTTTATATTTCTTCTGTTGCTCCAAAAATATGCAATCTTATTGCTCAGATCTTTAAAGATTTGTATGATCTTGAAGTTTGTCTAGTTTCATCTAGTATGTCTTCTCGTGTTCAACTTGCTATTGATAACAAATATGAACTCGGAACAGATTTATATTGTGACTTAGTAGCAGCTTATGAGATTAGTGGAGCAAAAACTGCAATTGTCGATTTTGGTACAGCCACTAAAATCTTGTTCATTGATGAGAATGGAAGTTTCTCAAGCTGTGCCATTTTCTTAGGATATGAAAAAAGCAAAAATATCTTAAGTAAATCTACCGAGCTTCTTCCAGACCCTGCTCATCGAAAAATTCTCCCAATTAGTGAATGTCATAATACTGTTGACGTCATTAATTCCAGTGCATATTATTCGCAATTATTCACAATTAATGGAATAATTGATGAGTATGAGAAGGAAGTTGGATATTCTCTTAAGAGAATTTATACTGGTGGAAACGCTAAAGATTTCCTCCCAAACATTAATGAAAATGAATATGACGAGAACCTAGTTCTTAAAGGAATTATGATTCTCATAGAAAGTGAACAAAAATGAAAAAGAAAACTTATTACGACAAGTTAACTCAAAAGTATCAAAAAGATTTAATCAAAAGCTTATCTGAATTCGTCGCTATTGATTCAGTTCATGACGAAACTACAGTAAGTAAAGATAATCCTTTTGGTGTTGGCGTTTCTAATGCTCTTAAGTATATTGAAAATTTAGCGAGAAACGACGGCTTTGAAGTAACTAACTACGACAATATGGTAGTGGAAATCCTTTTTGGCGAAGGAAAGAAAAACTTAACTATTATGGCTCACGCCGATGTCGTTCCTGCTGGAACAGGATGGCAAGATTCTCCATTTAAGATGGTTGAAAAGAAAGGTATCTTATATGGACGTGGTGTCGCCGATGACAAAGGACCACTTTTAGCGACATATTACGCTATGAAAGCTTTAAAAGAAGCCGGTCAACTTGGTGGATATCAAATTAGATTCCTTGTTGGAGGCAATGAAGAAAGAGGCTCCTTGTGTATGGAACATTACTTCACAACACTTAAAAAACCTCAACCAACATTAGGCTTCTCTCCAGATAGTGATTTCCCACTTATTTACGCTGAAAAAGGTATTTGTACTTTTAATATTCATGGAAAACTTAATGTGCCTGGCTTAATTTCTATTGAAGGCGGAACTGCAAGTAACGCTGTTATTGAAAGATGCGAAGTGAAATTTGAACTCAATACTGATTTCTTAAATTACATTCTTAATAACTACAAGAGAAGTGAAGCAGAAATTCATACTGTTGATGATGTCTCGACTATCATCTTTAAAGGCGTTTCAGCTCATGGCGCTCTTCCTGAGCTTGGAGTTAACGCTGGTATGATGGCAATTTCTGCTTTAGCGGATTTCACTAAAGATCCAAAATTAATGCAAATTAAGAAATTATATACACCTTTAGATGGTAGCGGCTATAAATGTGCTGGTACGTCTAAAGATATGGGACATAATTCTTCTAATGTTGGACTTATTTCCTATAAGGGTGGAGAATTCTCCTTAACATGCAACTTCCGTTATGTTGATACATGTAACAAAGAAGAACTATTAAGCACTATCAAAGAAGTTAATAAACCATTCTCAGTTAAAGTAGTAGGGGAATCTCCATTACTTTTCTATGCAAAAGATACATTACTTATTTCAACATTATTAAAGTCTTATCGTGATGAGACTGATGATTTAGAAACTGAACCTCTTGCTATTGGTGGAGGAACATACGCTAAAGAAGCAGATAATGTTGTTGCTTTTGGTATGCAATTCCCTGGTTGGGAAAGCAATATGCACTCTCCAGGAGAATCAACTAAAAAAGAAGATCTCTTTAAAGGCATGAGTATCTACGCACGCGCTATCGTTGATTTAGGAAACAAACTTAAAGATGAGAACCAAATTTAAAGCGTGGGCTAAGCCATTTTTAGATGAACATTTAGAGATATCTCTTCCAGTTGAAGAATTATCTTCTTTAGATAATATTTATTTAGAGATTGGCTCGGGCAAAGGTGAATTCTTAATAAAGATGGCAAAAAAGTTTCCAAAACTTAGTTTTATCGGGGTTGAAAAGAATGTCACATGTGCTGGAATAACAGCGAAGAAAATGGTGGAAGCTGATGTTAAAAACGCGAAGCTAATTTACGCTGATGCGCAGCAACTTCTCCCAAACTTCAAAGACGGAAGTGTTAAGACAATCTTTCTTAACTTCTCTGATCCGTGGCCGAAGAAAAGGCATCACAAAAGAAGATTAACGAGTGATTTATTCCTTAAGGAATATCTTAGAGTCTTAGCGAAAGGCGGAAGATTAATCTTCAAAACTGATAATTCTGATTTGTTTAAAGATTCTTTAGAATATTTTGAAAATTCATCATTTAAATTAATTAGTTACACCGAGAATTATCTTGGTGATGACGAATTTGATACATCAACTGAATACGAAGAATTTTTTAGGAAAGAGGGAACTCCAATTAAGAGAGTTATTTACGAAAAATGATTAAGAATTACGGTATTTTTAACAATCACGAACTCGACAATACTTTGTTAATCAAACTTTCTGATGATGAAGTGACTTCAGTGGTATCACTAAGTAAGCAGATGGAGGTCTTATATCATAACGAAGAGATTACTGCTTATCGTATAAAGAATTTTATCCGATATGCGAAAATCAAATATTCAGGAATTATCTTCCTTCCTGCTGACCCGTTAATCGATGTCATTAATTCAATATTAACTGACTACAAACTTAATCGCCTCGATTACAAAAAAGAAAGCGGTTATATCACTAAACTAAATAAAAACCATCTCATGGTCTACGCAAAAGAAGGAACATTCTTAAGAGATGGAACTGTCTCTAAAGGAAGTTTCTGTTCATATCATGATTTGTTCATTGAAAACGAAAAAGAAAATGAACTTATCGTAATAACTGAGAATATCCCAGAAAACATTGATTTCTTTAAGATGGAGGTCATCTAATATGCATGAAATCGAACTTAAAAAACTAGGCAAAATCACACGCCTTACAAATAAGACATTTCAATTTGAAAGAGAATTAGGAGAAGGCTTTTACGCTGCTAATTACTTTTTAAAAAGTAATAAAATCGTTAAAGAACACGCTCCAAACCACATTGTTACCATGCAATGGTTCCAAAGAAGAGATGGGGCAATGCTTTGCGGAATTGATGAAGCAATCGCTGTAATTCATACTTGCGCTATTCATCCTGAAGAATTAGTGATTGAAGCGCTTAATGATGGAGATATTATCGATAACATGGAACCAGTTCTTAAAGTTACTGGTAAATACGAAAACTTTGGATTCTTAGAAAGTGTTATTGATGGCATTTTAGCGAGAAGAACTAGCGTTGCCACTAATGTTAGAGAAGTCTTAAAGGTTGCTGGCAATACCCCTGTATTTTCTATGGCAGACCGTCAAGATGATTATCACACTCAAGTTGGTGATGGTTATGCTACTTATGTTGCAGGTATTGACCGTGTTAGCACCGATGCTCAAGGTAAGTGGTGGGGTGGAAAGGGTATGGGAACTATGCCACATGCTTTAATCCAAATTTGTGGTGGTGATGTTATTAAAGCTGCTCAAATTTATCACGAGACATTCCCAAATGAAAAAGTGACTGCCTTAATTGATTATAATAATGATGTTGTTAATGATTCATTAAAACTTGCTAGAGTTCTTAAAACCGATCTTAATGGAGTTCGTATTGATACTTCTAAGTCTTTAATTGATCATTATTTTGATGACAAAGATACATCTGGATTTGATCCTCATGGAGTTTGCAAAGAACTTGTTTTCGCTCTTAGAGAAGCTTTGGATAAAGAAGGATTTAACTATGTTAAAATCATCGTTTCTTCTTCCTTTAGCGCTCAAAAGATTAAAGAGTGGAATGAATTAAAGGTTCCAGTGGATCTATATGGTGTTGGCACTTACTTTGTAAATAACACAACTTGTGGATTTACTGGTGACTTAGTTATGCTTGATGGTAAACCACAAGCAAAAGAAGGTAGAGCAAACTACCCATCTAAGAGACTTAAAAAAGTCCCTTACCCAATTTATTAATATAAAAGGATAAAAA
>JAEDNC010000040.1 GCA_016302705.1 Bacilli bacterium
GCCAACCAAAGCGTTAACAACCATTTCAGCGTCTACCATAGTAATTAAATCTTCTAAATGGTTATCTTTTTCATTCAAGAAAGTAACATAAGGATATTTTTTAGAATAATATTTAACTTTGGATTTATCTCTAAGATAAACATGAGTTACTTGTTTATGCTTCTTTAAGATATATGAGATACATCTAGTGCGATATCCAACTGAAAAACCACGAAGAGAGAAGTCTTGTGGGTTCTTTTCAATAACATCAATGGTTTGCTGACCAATTGATCCAGAAGCGCCTAGAAGTAAAATTTTCATACTACACTAAGATATTGACCCAATCCATGCTGGTCATAACTGTGACAATGAAAACAGTGATAGAAGCAACAATAGAAGTAAAGATAATTGAATCTAATCTATCAAGAACTCCACCATGACCAGGAATGAGTTTTCCATAATCTTTAATTCCCCAATATCTCTTAATCGCAGAGAAGACAAAGTCTCCTAATGTCGCAAAAAATGGAGTGAGAAATGAAAGAATTAAAATGTTATACCAATGTTCCTTATTAAAGGAATCAAGGAATGGCATATCACAAAAGGCAAAAATTAATCCAACTGAGCTACAGACCAAGAAGGAAATAATAATTCCTCCAAAGAATCCTTCCCAAGTTTTATTTGGAGAAATTCTTTCGTTCATTTTTGTCTTTCCAAAAAGAACACCAACGAAATATGCTCCTGTATCTGTCATAACTGCAGAAAGGAAGACAAAAAGAATTAATAAAGCAGGGATAATCGTTGTTTCAGGAGTAAAGGTCAGTGACTTAATCGTTTGTAATCCTCTATTAACCATTGGAAAATAACGTAAATAGAATAAGCATTGGAAACCAAATCCTAACAAGATTCCCATAGTAATTAAGAAGCTAGCGTCCACTACTGAGAAATCTTTATAGATAACTGTAAGCCAAAACATGAAAAAGAAACCAAGAACTACAGGAAGAATAGGTAATAATATTACTCCGTAATATGCATCAGGTCTATTAAAGGACGCTGAGTTTTTAACGATTTCTCTAAACATTGGCCAAAACGCTATTAAAGCAACAAAAATGACATAAACAATATAAATGAACGCTGTTCTTTTTCCGGCGCATCCTAAAATCTCATAACATGCAAAGCAAAGAGCGAGAGACATAAGGATGAAATAGATCCAGTCTCCTAGGATAATGGCAGGAACAACTAAACAAATCAAAACGACCGCTGAAATGATGCGGATAAGCATAGATTTTTTTGTTTTTGTTGTTAATTCATTATGATGTAATTCATGTCTTTCATGATTAGCAACATTATTTTTCTTCATCATTTATCGTCCCAAACCTCCTATTCCTTGTGTAATATTCTTCAATGCATTTTCTAAATTCTTCTTTGGTAAAATCTGGCCATGGGATACTTGGGAATATGAATTCCGCATAAGCAAGTTGCCACGGGAGATAATTGCTAGTTCTAAGTTCACCACTAGTTCTCACTAATAAGTCAACTGGCGGTAAGTCTTTCGTGTATAAGTAAGATTCAAATTTCTCTTCAGTTAAATCTTCAATATTCAGTTTCTTATCTTCGACATCTTGGGCAAATAATTTTGCAGCTCTTACTATTTCTGCTCTACCACCATAATTAAGGCAAATATTGAAATAGAAATTGCTAAATCCTTTTGTTTTCTCTATCGCATCATTAATTGTCTTTTGAGTTTTCTTTGGCAAGCGAGAGATATCTCCACTGACAATGACGCGTGATTTATCTTTGATAATTCGGTTGATTTCTTTCTTGAAGAAGATATCCAAGTAATTGAATAGATGTTTAATTTCATCTTCTGGACGATTCCAGTTCTCAGTCGAAAAAGCATATAAGGACATAGCCTTAATACCTTGCGCTAAACATTCTTCGTATATTTCGATAATACGATCACATCCAGCTTTATGACCGAGGTGACGAGGAAGTCCTCTTCGTTTTGCCCAGCGTCCATTTCCGTCCATAATGAACGCAACATGTTTCAATTTAAATTCTTCTTTTTTCATAATATACCAAGATAAGTATACAATAAAAGCGCGCCTAAGCGCACTTATTAATGTTAGTTTTTTTCTAAAAGAAATTTGGTTTATTAACAAATGGTTAGATTGCCATGATTTCTTTTTCTTTTTCAGCGAGGATATTATCAATATCTTTCACTGCATCATCAGTGACTTTTTGGATATCTTCTTGCGCTCTTTTGAGCATATCTTCTGGATAAGAATCATCAATCTTAACAACGTCCATATAATCTCTTCTGACGTTTCTAACCGAGACTTTTGCATCTTCAGCGTAGCGATGAGCTTGCTTAACGATATCTTTTCTACGTTCTTCGGTTAAGGCAGGGATAATTAATCTAATGCAAATACCTTCGTTGATTGGATTAATTCCTAAATCAGAGGCATTGATCGCAGAAACAATATTTTTAACATCATTCTTATCATAAGGCTTGATGAGAAGTTGTCTTGGTTCTGGGACTGTGATAGATGAAATTTGGTTGATTGGTGTCATACTTCCGTAATAATCAACTTCAATGCTATTAAGCATTGCTGGGGAAGCACGTCCTGTTCTTAAAGTTGAAAGTGAGTTGCGATAACTTTCAATACATTTGTTCATCTTTTCTTTTGCTTCTAGTGCATAAACATCCATGTTTTTTATCTCTCCTTTTTGCAAATCGTTCCAACGTTTTGGCCTTTCGCCGCTTTTTGGAAGTTTTCTGTGTCTTGCATTGAAAACACTAAGATTTCAATGTCGGTTTTTTCAATGAGTTCAACCGCTGTTTGATCCATAATCTGGATATTCATATCCCTCATTTCTTTATAGGTAATTTCAGGATAGAATTTTGCATCAGCGTAAACTGTTGGATCTTTATCATAGACACCTTTAACACCATTTTTGGCCATTAAAATAGCATCACAATCAGTTTCAATAGCTCTTAAGGTCGCTGCGGTGTCTGTGGTGAAGAACGGTTTTCCAGTTCCACCAGCAAGGAAACATACTTTTCCTTGAGATAAGTCACTTTTAACTTTATCAGCATCGTAAGCAATTGTCACTTCTTTAATTTCAGGAATTGCACTATATACGAGTGAAGGAACTCCAATTTTTTTAAGAGCACTACTCATAGCAACGGCGTTAATCACAGTGCCAAGCATGCCCATAAAATCAGCAGGAACTCTTTCAATTCCGATCTTTTCAGCAACTTTACCACGCCAAATATTTCCAGCGCCGATAACAATTGCTACTTCCATTCCATCATCATGAAGAATTTTAATTTTTTCACAAATAGAACGAAGAGATTCGACATCAATGATGTTACTTGAATCCTTAATTCCGAGTGCTTCACCTGATAATTTTAGTAAGACTCTTTTATACATAATTCGTCTCCTTGTTTTCTTGTAAAAAAAGAAACACAAAATGTGTTTCTATTTTTGATTTGTTATTTTGCTTGGCTCATGACTTCACTAGCAAAGTCATCTTTTCTCTTTTCAATACCTTCACCAACTTGGTAACGGACAAATGTTAAAACCTTTACGCCTTTTTCTTTTAAGAATTGGCCAACAGTTTTGCTATCGTCCATTAAGAATGGTTGAGCTTCAAGAGTCATTTCAGCAAAGTATTTGTTGATTTTGCCTTCGAGAATCTTTTCTAAGACTGGAGCTGGTTTATTAGCGAGTTTTTCATCGTTTTTAGCAGCTTCTTTTTGGACTTGCATTTCGTGTTCTCTAACATCAGCAGGAACATCTTCAACAGTTGAATATTGAGGGTTGTTTGCAGCGATGTGCATGGAGATTTGCTTTGCAAGTTCATCATCACCACCGCTTAAAGAAACAGCGACAGCGATTTTTCCACCCATATGGATATAACTACCGATAACGTTGTTATCTTGTGGGATGATTATGAATCTTCTTAAATCAAATTTTTCACCCATCTTGACTGTAGCATCAGCGAATAAATCTGTGGTGAGTGCTTTAGCAGCTTCAACATCTTTTGGTTCATTCTTTAGAATAACGTTAGCAATAGCGTTAACGAATTCATGGAATGCATCGCCTTTAGCAACGAAGTCTGTTTCACAGTTAACTTCTAAAACAACAGTCTTGCCACATTTTGGGCATCTCACTGCTAAGGCCAAGCCTTCTGCAGCAATACGGTCTGCTTTTTTAGCAGCTTTGGCAATGCCTTTTTCTCTTAACCAGTCACATGCCTTATCGACATCATTTTCACAAGCTTCGAGTGCAGCTTTACAATCGTTTAATCCAGCACCGGTTCTATCACGGAGATCTTTGATTAACTTAATATCGGCCATAATTATTTCTCCTCTGGTTTTGGTTCGGTTTTTTTGGCAGGTTTTTTTGCTGCTGGTTTTTTAGCAGCAACTGATTTTTCTTCTTTCTTTAATTCAGCTTCTTCAGCGGCAACAGCAGCGGCCTTATCGTGGCTTGCTTGACGTAAAGCTTGTTCTCTTTCATAAGCTTCTTGTCTTGCGGCTCTTTCAGCACGAATCCTTGCTAATTTTTCAGCATTTTCTCTATCTGTTTGTTTGATGACTTCTTTCATAGTGACATCTTCACCTTCGTCTTTTGTGTAAGCGACGACTGGTAAGCCACCTTTGCTTTCAACAATAGCATCAGCGATAACCGCTAAGATCAAGCTAACGCTTCTTATTGCATCATCATTCGCTGGAATGACGTAGTCGACTAAATCTGGATTACTGTTTGTATCGATAATACCAAAGATTGGGACTCCGAGTTTTCTAGCTTCTGCAACAGCGTTGTGTTCGAGATTTGGATCGATGACAAAGAGTGCATTTGGGATCTTTCTCATCTCTTTAATACCTTCTAAGTTCTTAGAAAGTTTTTCTTTTTCTTTTCTTAATTGAGCAGCTTCAACTTTTGGTAATAAGTCGAGTTCGCCTTCTTCTTCTCTTCTTTCAAGTTCTTTTAAGAATCTGATACGTCCTTGAATGGTCTTGAAGTTGGTGAGTGTACCACCTAACCAACGGTTGGTGATGTAGAAGCTTCCGGAACGTAATGCTTCAGCTTCAACTGCTTCTTTACATTGTTTCTTTGTTCCAACAAAGAGAACTTTACCGCCATTATCGACGATTTCTTTCATTGCTTTATAAGCAACGATGATTAAGTCTACAGTCTTTTGTAAATCGATGATGTAGACACCGTTACGAGCACCATAGATGTATTTCTTCATCTTTGGGTTCCAACGTCTTGTTTGATGACCAAAGTGTGCACCAGCTTCTAAAAGCTTTTTCATGGTGATAATTGGTGCATCAGGATCATGCATAACTGCTTCCATTGTGGCTGGAGCAGCTGCTTCTACTACTTTTTCTTCAGCAGCGACAACTTTTGTTTCTTCGCTCATTTTGAGCCTCCTTATGTTTTTGCCTCCACCGCTTCTAACAACCACCCTCGCTAAAGCGAGACAATGGGGTTGAATCCACGATGTGTGTAGTCTGTATATGTATACAGCGTGTTAATCATACCAAAATACGATATGTTCAACAAGAGAAAATATAAATATTTTGCTGATTATTTTTTTCTCGCTCGAGGATGAGCCGCTAAATAAGTTTCTTTCATCGATTCCTCAGTAACATGAGTGTATACCTGTGTTGTGTTTAAACTCTCGTGGCCTAATAATTCTTGAATAATCCTTAAATCAGCCCCATTTTCTAATAGATGAGTAGCAAAACTATGTCTAAGAATATGAGGATGCAATCCGACAAACGAACCAGTCTTTTGTTCTATTTGATCAAGAATGTATTCGAGTCCTCTAGTCGTTAATTTATTGCCGTGGTCATTTAAGAAGAGAACTTTGGTGCCTTCTTTATTTCTACTAGCGAGTTCCGTCCGCGTTGTTTTCATGTAGGTTTCGATGTCTTTTTTGCATTCTTCGGATATTGGAACAATTCTTTCTTTGTTTCCTTTTCCTAATACTCGGAGGGTTCTTCTAGGAAGAGAAACCGATTGAAGTTCTAAAGACACTAACTCACTAGCGCGAATTCCAGAATAATAAAGAGTGGACAAAATTGCTTGGTCTCGATAGGCGAGTAAATCATCTCTTTTTTTGTTATCATCTAAAATCTCTCTCACTTGGTCTTTGTACAAAAACTTTGGGAGAGTCTTTTCAGTTTTTGGAGATGAGACAAACACAAATGGATTGTCTCTGACCATTTCTCTATGGACCATGTATTTATAGAAGTGCCTCAAAGCACACAATCTTCTTTTGCAGCTTCTTTTAGAAACACCGCTATTGAGTTCATCAGTTAAAAAGTTACGGATAACAATTTGATCCACTTCTTCCATATCAAGTCCTTCTTCGGCAAGAAAACGGAAGAATTTATCAATATCTCGTGAATAAGAAACGATAGTCTGAGAAGAATAATTTCTCTCATATCTTAAATAATTAAGAAAATCTGCAGTTTGTCTATTCATAACTCACCTAATATCATAACAAAAAAAGACGTTAACTGCGTCTTCTTTTGATTATCTTTTCCATGTGATTACATTTTGGATAATTAGTGCATCCAAGGAAATATCCATATTTACCACGTTTCTTTACGAGATAACCTGTTTCACAATCAGGACATTTCTTTACATATTCTGATTCTTGAGTATCAGGTTTTGGAGCTTTTTCTATGTAGTTACAGGTTGGGTAACCACTACAAGCAACAAATGTTTTACCTTTGGAGTGCATTCTTTCAACGAGTGGCTTACCACAAATTGGGCAATTTCTACCAACGTAAACAACTTCTTTCTTTTCTTTTTTAACATAGTTACAGGTTGGGTAATTAGAGCAACCAATGAAGCGTCCATTTTTGCCTTCTTTATAGACTAAAGGAGCGCCACATTTTGGACACAGTTCTCCAGTAGGTTCAGCCTCATCAGCATACATTATTTTATATGCATTATCAATTTTATTGATAAAATCATAATAGAAATTAGAGATGATAGATAATGAACTCTCGCCACCTTCAGAAATAGAGTCAAGTTTAGTTTCCATTTCAGCGGTATATTTAGCATCAACAATTTCTGGGAAGTATTTATCTAATACGTGAGCGGTTTTCTTTCCTTGATCAGTTACTGTCAAAATGCCTTTTTCTTCAACAACATATTTTCTCTTCTTTAAAGTAGAGATTGTTGAAGCATAAGTTGATGGTCTACCAATACCTACTTCTTCCATTAATTTAACAATTTTAGCTTCGCTATAACGTGATGGAGGGGTAGTAAATTTTTGTTCAATACTGCTATTAACAATGCTGAAATTATCGCCAACATTGACATCTGGTAATTCTTTATAATGTTTCTTATCGTCTTCTTCTTTATAGATGATTTCATAACCTTGGAATAAGGTTCTTGTGAAGTCTGTTTTAAATTTCACTCCATTGATATCTAAGGTAATGGTAAGAATTTCTTCTTTCTTTCCTTTTAATAATGAAGCGATAGTACGATTATAAATTAATTTATAAAGGTTATATTGGTCAGGAGTTAAATATTGTCTAACTGATTCTGGGGTTTGATGGTTAGCAGTTGGTCTAATAGCTTCATGAGCATCTTGCGTTAATTCGCCAGCTTTAACTTTTTTAGGTGAGCCTAGATACTCTTTTCCGAAGTGTTCTAAAATGAATTTCTTTGCTCTTTCAATAAAGATAGGTGCTAAACGAGTAGAGTCAGTTCTCATATAGGTAATTAAACCCATATGTTCGCCATTAACATTAATGCCTTCATAAAGAGATTGAGCTACTCTTTGAGTTTTATCAGTTTTAAATTTTAAACGCGAGAAAGCTTCTTGTTGAAGAGTAGAAGTAGTAA